>JAHYJP010000025.1 GCA_019429055.1 Bacteroidales bacterium | reverse complement strand
TCTGGGACATGCCACCAATATGCTGCTTTTTGTAGCCGGTGGACTTACCAGCGGCAGACCGGCATTTTTGCGCGGATTGCAGGATGAAACCATTGGTATGTCCGATCCATTGCCCCAGGCATTGATCCTCACGGCCATCGTTATCGGGCTTGGAGTTACAGCATTTGCCCTTACACTGGTTTACAGGTTTTATCAAGTGACAAAAACGGTTGATTTCGACGAACTTTCTGAAAACGAATAATTATGATACTGGTATTACCCATTATATTGCCATTGTTTTTCATGGTGGTGCTGATCTTCACCCGCCGATGGCTTTTCTTCCAGCAGGCTTTCAGCTTACTGGCAAGCATCGTGCTTACATTTGTGAGCGCCCTTATTCTTTCTGATGTATATCAGAACGGTATTATGGCCATGCAACCGGGTTCCTGGGAAGCTCCTTTCGGAATAACGTTGGTGGCCGATACTTTTTCGGCACTTATGATGACCACAGCCTCCTTTGTGGCTATCATTGTCATGATCTTTTCACCCGGTTTCATTGACAAGGAACGTCAGACCGCAGGCTACTACCCGCTGGTTTTTGGTTTGCTCATGGGTGTAAATGGTGCCTTTATTACCGGCGACCTTTTCAATCTTTACGTTTGGTACGAAGTAATGCTCACATCTTCCTTCGTTCTCATTGCGTTGGGGGGTAGTGCCGAGCAACTAAGGGGTTCCATAAAATATGTAACGATTAATTTTATTGCATCCATATTTTTTGTTTCCGCGATTGGTATTCTTTACGGACAGGCAGGTACGCTCAATATGGCCGATCTTGCCGCAAAAATGCGTACCTGGGAGGGGGGCAGCTATATCAACAGCGCACTGATGTTACTCTTTATTGCATTCAGTGTGAAATCGGCCCTTGTTCCGTTTTTCTTTTGGTTACCGGCATCCTACCATACACCCCCCATTGCCATCACAGCATTATTTGCAGGTACACTTACAAAGGTTGGGGTTTATACCATATTCAGGTTTTACAGTCTTTTCGTGGTTTTCGATCAGCAGTTCTGGCAGATCTTTATTCTTACGCTGGCCGGACTTACCATGTTTATCGGGGTGCTTATGGCGGCATCACAGTTTGATATCCGAAAGATACTTTCATTCCATATAATAAGCCAGGTGGGCTACATGGTAATGGGATTGGGAATTTTTACCGTTTCCGGAATAGCAGGTGCAATCTATTTCACCATTCATAATATGCTTTCAAAAACCAATACTTTCCTGGCAGGTGGTCTGGTTTATCAAAGATCGGGTGGTTATGATCTCAAATACCTGGGTGGTTTGTACAAAGCAAGTCCTTTTCTTGCCTTGCTCTTTTTTATTCCGGCCATGTCGCTGGCTGGAATTCCACCATTGCCGGGTTTCTTCGGGAAATTTTTTCTGATTAAGAGTGGTTTTGAAGCGCAGCAGTATTTTATTACAGCAGTGGCTATTTTAACGGGATTATTTACTTTGTTTTCCATGGTGAAGATATGGAACGAGGCCTACTGGAAGAAAGAACCTGAAGATGTGAAGGTAAAAAACGGAAAGGTTCATCCTTCAACCTTTATAGCAACAGCATTGCTTGCTTTGGCGGTAATATTGCTTGGCGTTTTTGCCGGTCCGGTTATGGAGATCACTATGGATGCAGGAGAACAGATCGTTAATCCTGAAATGTATATCAACGCCGTTTTGGGCAGGTAGATTTTAGCAATTAATAAAGGGAAATAATATGCGCAAAGTATTCGGATTTCTTGTAAGAGTTGTAAGGTCAGTGCTTTTCATTTTTTATTATCTGAAAGAGCTTATACTGTCAAGCCTTTATGTGGCATACGATATTATTACACCCAAAGATTTAATGAAACCAGGTATTGTTGAAGTACCTGTTGACCTGAAGAATGAAACTGCCATCATTGCATTTGCCAATCTGATCTCTATGACTCCAGGAAGTTTAACCATGGATATGAGTGCAGATAAAAAGAAGATCTATGTGCATGCCATGTACCTGCACGATAAAGAAGAATTCATCCGTAAGATGAAAGGAGAACTGGAGAAAAAGATTGCAGAAATTTTTGAATAATAAGATGGGCTTAGCGATAGCGAAGTTGAACAAAGTGAAATCCCGAGACTGAAAGAATTCGGGAGCCCGAGAGCAAAGCGATCCGGGATTTAGAGGTTGATAAGTTGCTAAGTTTAAAGTTTAAAGATTAACAGGTCTTCGGAATAATAGAATGATTTAGAATTTAACATCAGAAATAAATTGGATTGAAACGGAAAATTCCTGATAATTTACTTCGGGCTTCCGTCTTCGGTCCTCTGACTAAAAAAAAAATTATGGAATTACAAGCATCACCGGTTTTGACTTTTGCGATTTATTTCAGCTTTTTCAGTCTGACCATAAGCTTATTTATGGGTTTGTACCGCCTGCTTATTGGGCCCACTTTGCCCGATCGTATTGTGGTGATGGACCTGGTGGCTTCATTGTCAATCGGTCTGATTATTACCTACATTATGGCAACCGGTCAGACTGTTTTTCTGAACGTGGCGGTTGCCATTGCCCTACTGGTTTTTATGGGTAATATCGCTTTTGCAAAATACTTAATAAGGAGGATTAAAAAATGATTGAATGGATCGCTGCTTTTTTACTGATTTCCGGCTCATTGTTTATGCTGGTTGCCGCCATCGGGGTTGTCAAACTTTCTGATGTATACATGCGCATGCATGCCATTACCAAAGCTGCATCGCTGGGAGCAATCTTAATGCTGGCATCAGTTTCTATAATTTACATCCAATGGATCGTTTGGGTTGAAGCACTTATGGTGGTTGTTTTTGTAATTATTACTGCTCCCATTGCTTCTCATATGATTGCCAAAGCTGCTCATAAGACAGGTATGCCCAAAGGACCAGGGTATATTATGGATGAACTTGAAGGGGTAGATACGTCTCTTCCCGAAAAGGAAGAATAAACGGCTTCTTTAAACCAGCTTGAGCCAGCTCACCTGGCGGTCGAATTCCAGCCCCAGCTTTGTCAGCAGGTTGATTGACTGTCTGTTATGTGGCTCCACATTAACAAAAACCGATTTTTGATTTTCCCTTTTGCTGTGTATGAGTGACCGGAAAATGTTTTCACCCACGCCCTGCCCGCGATATTTAGCCAGTACATTAAGAAAACCCAGTGAGCTGTCATCATGGGTAAGTCCCCATCCGGCCAGTTCACCATCCAGCCATATCCCGGCTGAAATATCCTTTTCAATTCGTTCGCGGATATAAGGTTCCGAAGTATAATCCTTGTAAGGAGAATGCTGGTAAATGTAAGACACATGATCCGGGCTCAGGGATTTACATTCATTGATTGGGGTATCCACAATTATATCATCAGGCAAATAATAGCGGTGTGTACTTAAACGCCATTCTATACGATGATTTCGGGTAAGGTGGGGTATCATCCACTCTTCCACATTGGCAAAATACAACGACTTGAAATCAAACTTTTCAAGTAAAGCACTCATATCATCTTCTTCGGGTACCGCCAGATAAGCCCATGTGTAGTCGCTGGTTCCGGCCAGGATCATAGATTCACCCGAGATAACAGCATTTTCGAGGGGGTAATTCTGGAAAAAGCCCATGACGGGCAGATTTTGAAGGGGGTGTTTCCGAAGCTGATGAAGAATTTCCTCTTGCATGGGTTGCACTTTTGATGCATTAAAAATAAGTACTTTGCGCTACATTATCAACAATACTGAGAGATAAAGCATAAAAAATTTTATTCGAAAATTTTTCAATTAAGTCATTGACAGATGCCTTTTCCACATTTACAAAAAAAACTCATGAAGTAACATCTCTTTTACTTTTGAACGCTAAATGTTCAGGAAGGTTTCATCTGGATAAATTTTGTTTAAGTTATTGGTCATATGGAACTTACATGAATGACCTTATCCATTTTCTTTTGTGAGCGCGGTGCTCATGTAAGTTTCATTCAATGTTTCCAGTATGATCGCACAAGCCTTCTCTGTTTCATTTTCTGATATGATAAGGGGAGGAGCAATACGCAGGCAGTGGGGAGCAAAAAGGAACCAGTCCGATATGATGCCTTTCTCAATGAGTTTATCAATAATAACCTTGTTCTCATTAAAATCTGCAAATTCCAAAGCCAGCAAAAGCCCTTTGCCTCTGATGTTTTTTATTTTGGGATGAACCAGCATTTGCCTGAACAGTTTTTCCTGGCGTGCCGCATTTTCCCAGAGCTTTTCCCTGACAATCACCTTCAAATTGGCAAGTGCCGCTGCAGCACAAACCGCATTACCTCCAAAAGTAGTAATATGCCCCAGCACAGGATCATGTGTAAGCGTGTGCATAATCTCCCTGGAAGAAATAAATGCCCCTATGGGCAATCCGCCACCCATTCCCTTTGCCAGAGTAAGAATGTCAGGTACAACACCGAACTGTTCAAATGCCCACAAACTGCCGCTGCGGCCACAACCCGCCTGTATTTCATCCAGGATGAGCAGGGCTCCGTTGTCATCGCAAACCTTTCTCAGCTGTTTCAGGAATCCGGGATCAGGTACTATTGCGCCGGCTTCACCCTGGATGGTTTCGGCAACAACGCAGGCAGTTCCTGGGCTGATCTGGCTCAACTGCTCTGTGTTGTTATATTCCAGGAAACGCACATCGGGTAGAAGCGGTCTGAAAGCGTTTTTCATAGCTTCGTTGCCCATAATACTCAGCGAACCTTGTGTACTGCCGTGATAAGCATTCTTAAAAGCCACGATTTCACTGCGTCCGGTATAGCGTTTTGCCAGCTTCATCGCACCTTCAATGGCTTCACTGCCCGAATTGACCAGGAAAACATTCTCAAGGTTTTCCGGCAGATTTTGGATAAGGAACTGTGCCAGTTGTACCTGCGGACTCTGCACAAACTCACCGTAAACCATCAGGTGCATATAGGTTTCAGCCTGTTTTTTCACGGCTTCCACCACCTCCGGATGGCAGTGACCCACATTGCTTACACTGATACCCGAAATGAGATCAAGATATTCTTTTCCACCTGGCCCGTACATGTATAATCCTTCTGCCCGTTCAATTTCGATGGCGAGGGGGGCCTCTGATGTCTGTCCCAGGAAGTTATAGAAAAGCTGGCGGTGGTTCATAGAAAGCGTTTTTATCCTTGCAAAGTTAGAAAAAAAGCGGAATGTGGCGGCAAGGGACGGGGCCACTTCAAGTGACCTCGCCACTACTCAACAGGTATTATGTCTCCCTGTCCTATAGCACACCCTCCGGGGTGCAGAAACCATTTGTTGATACATTTCTCTATCGGTATATGACCCCTCTGGGGCCGGGTATCTTCTGTTTGCAATGCACACGTCCAAAAGCAATAGGTGACAATTCCGGTGACCCCATTTCAAAAGCACCTGCAGTGCCTAATTCTAACGAATTCCCTGCTACGCCCATTTCAAAACACCTGCACTGCCTAATCCTACCGGATTCTTTGCTTTGCGGCGGAATGACAGCTTCGACCGTGTGTTGAAAAAAGCAGAATGGGCGGGCGGAGCCCGCCCATTCTGCCCCTCCTCCCTCGCCCGGGCACGACCATGTCATCCCGCAGCGCAGCAAGGGATCTGGCGGGTACTACTGGTGCAGTTTTTATAACGACCTTCGGAATATGATTCTGGTGGATTCCTTGCTTCGCGGCGGAAAAAAAAGGGGAGCCGCAACGGCTCCCCCTGTGGCGAATGTTGTCTTTCTCGTAGTCAAATAACCGGCTTCCATAGAAAAAAAATTCCTATCTGTCAAAATTTGAATTTTTTCATGAGTTGTTAATTTAATAACATCATTAATTTTTTATATTTTTGCCGCGGAATGAAAGTTTTTGATCAATTCTGATAATTTGATGTGAGTTTTTGGAGTTTTTTTTTATACTTTCGTAGCCGAAATACAGTTAAAGAAAGGCCGATTTTGTAAGTTTTCAGAAAAGGTTATTTAACTTCGGGACAAGCAGATAAATAAACCAAAGATTATATATAGAATAGAGATAACTACACTCGTTTTTTTAAACATTCAATATTATGCAAACGAAACTTCAGGAACTGACCGAAAAGATTTACCAGGAGGGGGTAAATAAAGCCAATGATGAAGCTGAAAAGATCCTTTCTTCAGCACGCAAGGAAGCTGATGGTATTGTTTCCGGTGCCCGTAAGGAAGCCGAAGACATTGTGAAGGATGCACATAAGAAGGCTGAAGAATTGCAGAACAATTCCATGAATGAATTGCAGCTATCGGCCCGCCAGCTCATTTCTGATACCCAACAAAGAATTGTAAAGCTTATTGAAGCCAAAGCCATTGAACCCGAAGTTAAGGGTGCCTTTAAGGATGCTGATTTTACCCGTGATGTGGTTCTCGAAATGGTTAAAAACTGGAATCCCAAAGGAGATAAGCCAGTTGATCTGAAGGTTTTACTTCCCGGAAATAAACAAAAGGATTTTGAAGCTGCCTTTAAAGCCAAGGCCGGTGATATTCTCAACAAAGGTCTTGAACTGAGTTTCTCCGACAAAATTAAAGGAGGTTTTAAAATCGGACCCAAAGAAGGTGGATATCTTATCAGCTTTACCGATGAAGATTTCGATAACTTCTTCCGCGCATACCTGCGCCCCAGACTCATAGAAATGCTTTACGAAACCAAATAAAGATCCCCATTGCAGGAGCTGATTTTTTTCCGTAAGGTTCAGAAATTCATTTCAAACCTGATAACCCGGAGCTCCGCTGCGAAAAAGGAACAGAGATTATTTATGAATCAAAAAAAGGATAGCAAGTGAAGCGAAATTACTATTGCCTGGTAGCAGGACTGCAGGATATAACGCTGGATATTCATAAACTCTCCATGGGTCAGGTGGAATTCAGAAATGAACTGCAAACAGAGGTGCATCCGCAGGATTACAAACTGGTGCAGGTTCTCTTTTTTCCCTTCGACAATAAAAATCTTCTGAATATTATCACCAAAAAGGAGGAGGAATTTGATGAGCGGGGTAATTTTTCCAGGGATCTGATAGAAGCCAATATCAAGGAATTAACCGGTGATCTGCCGGATTATATGAACCGTTTTATTACATCTTTTAAGGATAATGAACCGGTTTTTCCCAATATGAGTCATGAAAATCAACTCACTGCCCTGTTTTATGAACATGCGGTTTCCCTTTATGATGAGTTTCTCAGGGAATGGTTCTCCTTTAACCGTGACATCAACAACCTTCTTACTGCCCTGGTTTGCCGCCGGTATGATATTCCCTATGAATACCAGGTCATTGGGCGCGATGAAATATCCGAAACCATCCGCAAAAGTCATGCACGTGATTTTGGCCTTACGGCAGAAATTCCTTATATGGATGATCTGCTTAACATAGCCAAGGAAGATGATATACAGCAAAGAGAAAAAGCAGTAGATCAGTTGCGCTGGAACTACCTGGAAGAGGTGACATTCTTTGAATATTTTACTATAGATAAGATCCTGGCCTTTACCCTGAAACTGGGAATGGTTGAAAGATGGCTGGCCCTTGATAAGGACTACGGAACCCAGCTGTTTGAAGAGCTTTTGAAGGATCTGAAATCAAGTTATGAATTACCCGAAACATTTACTGATAAATAAATATATATGAGCACAATAGGTAAGGTAACCGGAATTATTGCCAACCTTGTAATTGTTGAAGCCGATGAGCGGGTAGCTCAGAATGAGATCTGCTTTATTAAACACGAAGGCACCCGCCTTATGGCTGAGGTGATCAAGATCATGGGCCGCAAGGTATATGTTCAGGTGTTTGAAAGCACACGCGGGCTTAAGGTTGGTTCGGAAGTTGAATTTGCCGGGCATATGCTCGAGGTAACCCTCGGTCCCGGATTGTTGTCAAAAAACTTTGACGGACTGCAAAACGACCTGGATAAAATGACAGGCATATTCCTGAAAAGGGGCGAATACACTGAAGCCCTTGAAAATGATAAGGAATACGAATTTGAGCCCCTCGCAAAGAAAGATGACATCGTTAAAGCCGGTGACTGGCTTGGTCAGGTAAAAGAAAACTGGATTGACCATAAAATCATGGTTCCTTTCACTTTTGAAGGTGAATATAAAGTGAAAAGTGTTTCTGGAAAGGGAACTTACAAGATAAATGATACCATGGCAGTGCTTACCGATGCTGATGGCAAGGAGCACAAAGTTACCATGGTACAGAAATGGCCTGTTAAAGTTCCCATCAAGGCTTATACCGAAAAACCCAGACCTTTTAAAGTACTGGAAACCGGTGTAAGGGTTTTTGATACCCTCAATCCTATTGCCGAAGGGGGTACAGGTTTTATTCCCGGACCATTCGGTTCAGGAAAAACCGTTTTGCAACATGCATTGTCAAAACAGGCTGAAGCCGACCTGGTAGTTATTGCTGCCTGCGGTGAAAGGGCCAACGAGGTGGTTGAGATCTTCACCGAGTTTCCTGAACTGGATGACCCCCGTACAGGACGTAAACTCATGGAACGTACAACCATTATTGCCAACACTTCAAACATGCCTGTGGCAGCCCGTGAGGCGTCTGTTTATACGGCCATGACCATTGCCGAGTATTACCGTTCAATGGGTTTGAAAGTGATGCTGCTGGCCGACTCAACGTCGCGCTGGGCGCAGGCACTCAGGGAAATGTCGAACCGTATGGAAGAGCTTCCCGGGCCTGATGGATTCCCCATGGACCTTCCGGCTATTATCTCTAACTTCTATTCCAGAGCAGGATTTGTTTATCTGAATAACGGTGAAACAGGATCCATTACCTTTATTGGAACCGTTTCCCCTGCAGGTGGTAACCTTAAGGAACCTGTTACGGAATCAACCAAAAAAGCAGCTCGGTGCTTCTATGCTCTTTCACAGCAAAGGGCCGACAGTAAGAGATATCCGGCTATCGACCCCATTGAGAGTTATTCAAAATATCTTGAATACCCCGAAATTGTTGAGTATCTCAATAAAAATAACGGTGAAAACTGGACTACCAACGTTTTCTTTATCAAAGATGCACTCCTTCGGAGTAAAGAAACATATGAACAGATCAATATTCTGGGTGATGACGGGGTTCCGCTGGATTACCACACAACATACTGGAAAGGTGAAGTTGTCGACTTTGTGATCTCTCAGCAGGATGCATTTGATAAGATCGACTGCAGATCCAGCTTTGACAGGCAGCGGTATATGCTTGAAAAAGTTGTCGATGTATTAAAAATTGAATTCAAATTTGACTCTTTTGAAGAGGTTAACCCTTATTTCAAAAAGGTTATTAACCAGTTTAAGCAAATGAACTACTCTGAATTTGAGAGTGATGAATTCAAAAAGAATGAAAAAGAATTAGAAAATATAATACAAGAAAGAAAGGTAGCGTAATGGAAAAGGACACAAAAGCATTTCAGCGCATTTATACCAAGCTGTTTCAGCTTACCAAGGCCACGGTATCTTTGCAGGCTACGGGTATTGGCAATGAAGAACTGGCAATTGTAGATGGTCGTCTGGCACAGGTAGTTAAGATCATGGAAGATATAGTTACCCTGCAGGTTTTTGCCGGTACCGAAGGTATTGCAAACGATGCAGAGGTAATCTTTACCGGAAAAGCACCAACACTGAAAGTAGGTGAGGGTCTGGCAGGTCGTTTCTTCAATGCTTATGGTGAACCCATGGACGGTGGTGAGATCATGGGCGAGGAGCGTGAGATCGGCGGTCCCAGTGTTAACCCTGTAAGGCGTATGCAACCTTCAGAATTTATTGCAACGGGTATTGCAGGTATCGACCTCAATAACGCGCTGGTTACCGGACAGAAGATTCCGTTTTTTGCCGACCCCGACCAGCCTTACAACCAGGTAATGGCAATGGTGGCTCTCAGGGCACAGGCCGATAAGATCATTCTGGGTGGTGTAGGTCTTACCAACGACGACTACCTGTATTTTAAAAGGGTATTTGACGATGCCGGGGCTCTTGACCGTATTGTGGGTTTTATCAATACCACTGAGAACCCGCCCGTTGAGCGTCTGCTCGTGCCCGATATGGCGCTTTCTGCTGCCGAGTATTACGCAGCAGAAAAAAATGAAAAAGTTCTGGTTCTTCTTACTGACCTAACGCTCTATGCCGATGCATTGAGTATCGTTTCAAACCGTATGGACCAGATCCCGTCAAAAGACAGTATGCCCGGTTCGTTGTATTCCGACCTGGCCCGTTTGTATGAGAAAGCGGTACAGTTCCCCGATGGTGGTTCTATTACTATTATTGCGGTAACCACACTTTCAAGTGGTGATATTACACACGCTATCCCCGACAATACCGGGTATATTACCGAAGGTCAGCTTTTCCTTCGTAAGGATTCTGATATCGGTAAGGTAATTGTTGACCCCTTCCGTTCGCTGTCGCGACTTAAGCAATTGGTTATCGGTAAGAAAACCCGTGAAGACCATCCACAGGTAATGAATGCTGCCGTTCGTCTTTATGCCGACGCTGCCAATGCCAAAACCAAACTGGAAAACGGTTTCGACCTTACTGATTACGATGAGCGTACTCTGGATTTTGCCAAAGCCTATTCCGAAAAACTGCTTGCAATTGATGTGAATGTGGAAGTAGACGTAATGCTGGAAACAGCCTACGAATTGTTTGCAAAACATTTCACCCCCGTTGAAGTGGGCTTAAAGAAAGAATTTGTTGAAAAATACTGGAAAGAAAACTAATATATGTTGAAGGGTTGGAGTAAATGGGGTAAGTTATTCAGAAATTGAATAAAATTTTTCACAACCTAAACCCTAAACTCTAAACCTTAAACCATCAAAACATGGCTATAAAGTTTCAATATAACAAAACCTCTTTGCAACATCTTGAGAAGCAGCTCAAGATCAGGGAGAAGGCTTTGCCTACCCTGAAAAATAAGGAAGCTGCACTCAGGGTTGAAGTTAAGAAGGCCAAGACAGAAGCCGAACGCCTTGAAAAAGAACTCCGTAAAAAGCTGGCCAAATATGAGAAGGTAGTTGAGATGTGGGGTGAGTTTGACAATGAGCTGGTGGCTGTTGATGAGGTGGATGTTTCGGTAAAAAAGATTGCAGGGGTTAAAACTCCTGTGCTCGATGGTGTGGTTTTCTCCGTTAAGGAATTCAGCGTTTTCAATAATCCGTCGTGGTATCTTGATGGTATTTCCATCAGCAAGGAGCTGGCAAAAATTGCCATTGAAAGTGAAGTCTTTAACCAGAAAATGGAACTCCTGGAGCACGCACGACGCAAAACCACTCAAAAGGTAAACCTGTACGAGAAGGTGCAGATTCCCGGTTTTCAGGATGCCATCCGCAAAATCAAGCGATACATGGAAGATGAGGAAAATCTTTCGAAAGCTGCACAAAAAATTGTGAAATCACGAATTCAGGAAATGGAGGAAAGCTTATGATAGTACCTATGTTAAAATATTCTTTCCTTGTTTATCATAAGGATTATTCCCGGTTCCTGAAAGAATTGCGCCGCCTGGGCGTGGTTCATATCATAGAAAAGGAGAAGGAAGTTCCTTCTGAGATCAGAGATAAGTTTGATCATATCAAGGAAATCGGAAGTGTGTTGAAGTTTTTGGCTAAAAGGGAGATAGAAAGGAATGATGCAGATTGCAGCATCTCCGGGGCAGAAGCTTTTGATATTGTTAAGAAAGCTATAGAAGAGCTGGAGCAGAAGCATCAGCAACTGGCAGGGCTTAAAAAGGAGATCACACTTGTGGAACCCTGGGGCGATTTCTCGCTCAAAACCATTGAAGCACTCAGGGAAAATCGGCTTAATCTTCGTTTTTACACAATCCAGCAAAGGAAGTTCGAAGAGAAATGGCTTTATGAATATCCCATTGAAGTAATTTCTCTGCATGCAGGACAGGTTTATTTCGTTGTGGTTGAAAAAGGTTATCTGACCGATGAAATTCCCGCCGAGGAAATGCGCGCACCTGAAAAGCCACTTTCCGTTTTACTGGAAGCCAAAGAGAAACTGGAAAAAGAAATAGCAGAGCTCAACGCACTTTTCGATAAGCATGGCCGCGAAAGTATGGATGCCATTGAAGGCTATTACAAGCAAATGCTCGAGTCGGTTGAATACGACCAGGCTATAATGCATACCCGCCCTGAGGCAGAGGAAAAAGTTATGCTTCTTGAAGGATGGGTGCCGCAACCCAAAGAGGCCGATATGGTGGAATATCTTGAGCAAAGGTCTGTGGTATATACCCGTCAGAGGGCAACCAAAGAAGACAAGGTTCCCATTGAACTCAAAAACAAGAAGTTTGCAAAGAAATTTGAAATGCTTGGCGAGCTTTATTCCTTACCCAAATATGGTGAGCTGGATCTTACGCCTTTCTTCGCTCCATTCTATATGGTATTCTTTGGATTTTGCCTGGGCGATGCAGGTTATGGTATCTTGATGGCCATTGCCGCAATCGTATTGAAGAAGAAAGTTCCCAAAGAACTGAAACAGGCTATGGGTCTTGTATTCTACCTGGGATTGTCTACCATATTTTTTGGTATCATTGGGGGCACATTCTTCGGAATTCCGCTTTATGAAACTTCATTGCCGGTATATTCAAAACTGGCAACTGATCTGGAAGCCAGGGGAACCGATATCAACAATATTTTATTTTACCTATCGCTGGCATTGGGTGCAGTACAGATCATTTTCGGATTATTCCTGAAAGCCATCAATGAAACCCGCCAGTATGGCTGGAAACTGGCCATAGGTACCATGGGCTGGATTGTTTTGCTTTTAGGTTCAATCCTGGTATATTCCATTGGTGAATTTACCGCCGTTGAAAGCACTTCATTAACCCCCGTCTGGTATGCCCTATTTGGTGTAAGTGGCGTTATGATACTGCTTTTAAACAACCTTACACGCAATGTATTTATGAATCTGGGTGTGGGTCTCTGGGATTCCTACAATATGGTTACTGGCATTCTGGGCGACCTGTTGTCATACATCCGTTTGTTTGCACTGGGCATTTCCAGTGCCATTCTGGGTTTTGTATTCAACAGTCTAGCGGTATCAATGAGCGGCAATATTCCTGTATTGAGCATCCTTATCATGGTTGTGATTCTGGTTATCGGACACGGAATTAACCTTTTCATGTCGGGGTTGGGAGCATTTGTGCATCCCATGCGTCTTACTTTTGTAGAGTTTTATAAAAATGCCGGTTTTTCCGGTGGTGGAAAGCAATATAATCCA
Source organism: Bacteroidales bacterium (assembly GCA_019429055.1). GTDB lineage: Bacteria > Bacteroidota > Bacteroidia > Bacteroidales > UBA7960 > SKVR01. The sequence continues at coordinate 16,035 of JAHYJP010000025.1, read as the reverse complement.
TTTAAAAAATTAACCTAACGTTTCACTCAAATTAAACACTAAATCATTATGGAACCTATTATTTTAGCTTACATTGGAATCGGATTGATGATAGGATTGGCCGGCATCGGCAGTGCATATGGAGTTTCTATGGGAGGTAATGCCTCTGTAGGCGCTTTGAAGAAAAATGACGAAGCTTTCGGTAACTATCTGGTGCTTAGCGCACTTCCGGGAACTCAGGGTCTTTATGGATTCATGGGATATTTTATCCTTTCTGATTTTCTGGTACCCGGAATAACCTGGACCACAGCAGCAGCTATTTTTGGTGCCGGTCTGGCACTGGGATTTGTTGGTTTGCTCTCAGCTATCCGCCAGGGACAGGTATGTGCCAATGGTATCGCTGCCATCGGTTCAGGATACAACGTATTCGGTAACACATTGATCCTTGCTGTATTCCCTGAGCTTTATGCGATCGTTGCTTTTGCAGCAACCTTCCTTATCAGCGGAGCACTCTAGGAAAACAATCTTTATTATACATAGTAGCCACTTTCTCATTCTGTGAAAGCAGAGAGAAGGTGGCTTTTGTATTTCCAATATAATTTAAGCCTTTTCAATTATGGTACAGCCCCGCTGAGCGGCATTTAGCTTCGCTGAACTCCCTTTGGCAGGTGGCAATGCCGCCCGAAACTTCATTGAATTTCCGGTAAGCAGGGATGAAGAAGGTAACAATCAAATAAATATTTACCTTTGTTTTCTATGGAAATAAAGATCGGACAACACAACACCCTCCGCGTAGTAAAAATCCTCGATTTCGGAATTTATCTCGACGGTGGTGAAATGGGTGAAATTCTCATGCCCACCAAATGGGTGCCCAAAGACACAAAAGTTGATGATGAGCTGAAGGTGTTTATATACTTTGATTCAGAAGACCGACCTATCGCAACCACCCTTAAACCCAAAGCTATGGTGGGTGATTTTGCATTGTTGAAGGCAAAAGCAGTGAATCGGATCGGGGCATTTCTGGACTGGGGCCTGGATAAGGATTTATTGGTTCCTTTTAAAGAGCAAAATGCCAAAATGGAAGAAGGCCGGTCATACCTGGTTTATCTCTATGTAGATCTGCGGAGCAAACGCATTGCTGCATCGGCTAAACTGGAAAAATTTCTGGATATTGAGCCTGCCACTTACGAAACCGGACAGGAAGTTGATCTGATCATATGGACCCGTTCCGATCTTGGATACAAAGCCATAATAAACCAAAAGCATAGCGGATTGCTTTATGCTAATGAGATTTTTCATGATGTTTTCCCGGGTCAGCAGATGAAGGGTTACATTTCGGAGATCCGGCCCGATGGCAAAATCGATCTGAAGCTTCAGAAAGGAGGCTATCAGCATATTGATCAGTTTACTTCAAAATTACTTGAAGTTTTGAAAAGCAATGATGGATTTTTACCTTTAACAGACAAGAGTGATCCGGAAGAAATATACAAGCTTCTGCAAATGAGTAAGAAAAACTTCAAAAAATCGGTCGGAAATCTTTACAGGCAAAGAATCATAAGTATAAATGATAATGGCATAAGCCTTCTGGATGAATGATATTTTGGTTATTTTTGAGCAAACAGCCTTTTTGCTTGTTAACTTAATGTAATTTGAAATTTTTCATTGTCATGCAACTTAAAAAACTAAATATCATGAATAGGTTCAAATCTTTTTTCGCGCTGATTTTCCTTAATCTTATGGCCATAATTTCCTGGGCGCAAACCCCGACCCATATTCCTCGCAAGAGGCATGAACCGGTTAACTTTTTCGAATCTACTGAAAACATTATATTTTATATTGTTATACCGGTAATCATTGTACTGCTTTATTTTTTATGGAGAAGGGATCGTGCCAGGCAGAAAAAGAAATACGAAGAAGAACAGAGAAAGAAAAATTCTTAAGCTGTTTTAATAGCCAATTAGAACGTTTATCATGCTAACCTTTTTTCAGGATATTCTGGATCAGCTTACCAGTTACTATGATGCCCTGGTGATTTTTATGCCCAGACTCATTTTAGCAATTCTTATTTTAGTTTTTATATGGTTTATTTCCAGGCAAATAAGATTGTTTACCGACAGGAAACTGAAGAAGAAGATGGAAGATCCCTTACTTGCCGAGTTTCTTGCCACAATGACCCGGACAGTTATCGTCATAATCGGAATTTCGATTGCATTTAAAGTGCTGGGTTTAAGTGGTGTTACGGCAAGTATACTCGCAGGAGCGGGTATTACGGCTTTTATTATTGGCTTTGCTCTTCGCGATATTGGTGAGAATTTCCTTGCAGGTATCATTATGGCCTTTAAAAGACCCTTTCGCGTGGGTGACTTTGTGGAAACAGGTGCTGTCAAGGGCAGGGTTGTTACCCTGAATATCCGAGATACACAGGTGAAAACCCCTGATGGTAAGGATGTGTACATTCCTAACGCAAATATTATTAAAAACCCGCTGATCAATTATACTATTGATGGATTTCTGCGGTTTGATTTCCTGGTAAGCCTTCCTTCAAAGACAGATCATCAACTGGTAATGAAAGATATTCAAATGGCAGTTGAGAGTGTGGAAGGAGTGATACGAAAAAGACGTAAAACTGAAGTGTATGTAACTGCTATTGCACCAGGAAAGGTTGATGTTACCGTAAGCTTCTGGATTGATACCTTCAGAACCAGGTTTACCTCCGACCATATAAGATCGGAGGTAATATTAAAAGTTCAAAAGGTGATTATGAGCCTTTCTGAAATATAGTCGGAAAGCTGATTACTAACTTTTATTTTCTCTTTAGTTCTTCTTCAACCCGATTTTATTTACAATAAATTTTTCCAGTTCAACCGCAATAAAAACTATTGCTCCCGCAGCAACAGGATAAATCCAAAGATTTCCATCAATGGCTTCTGTGCCAAAAAATGTATTCATAAACGGAGCATAAACAAACACCATTTGCAGAACAATAAGAGCGGCTGCGGCAATGAATGCATACTTATTATTGAAAAATCCTTTTCCAATACTGGGTAATTTAATTTTACGGCAATTAAACAAATAGAATAATTGCCCTGCAACCAGAGTGTTTACCGCCAGAGTTCGCGCTATTTCATCGCTGAGCTCAAGAGTGTTTTGTACATAGTTAAAAACAAAAAAAGTAAGACCACCAATCAGGAACGAAACGAAAACGATCCGCCAGATAAAATGACCTCCAAGGATCGGTTCGTCTGATTCTCGTGGAGGTCTTTCCATTACTTTTTCTTCCATGGGCTCAAAAGAAAGTGCCAAAGCCAGTGTAACTGCCGTAACCATATTCACCCACAATACCTGCACCGGAGTAATAGGCATAATGATACCTAACAGAATTGCAGCCATGAGCACCAGCGCTTCGGCTCCATTGGTGGGAAGGATAAAAAGAATCGCTTTCCTGATGTTATCATAAACTGTTCTGCCTTCTTCGATGGCATTAACAATAGATGCAAAATTATCGTCGGCCAGCACCATTTCTGATGCATCTTTTGATACTTCAGTACCCTTGATGCCCATGGCAATGCCAATATTAGCTTTTTTAAGGGCGGGTGCGTCGTTTACACCGTCGCCTGTCATTGCAGCCAGTTTTCCATTTTCCTGTAGGGCGGTAACGAGCCTTAGCTTGTGTTCAGGGCTGGTACGGGCATAAACATCATATTCTTTCACAACTTCCAGCAGGTCTTCATCGCTCTTTTCTTCCAGTTCCTTGCCTGTCATGGCTTTTTCACCATCACCGATTCCAATCTCTTTCCCGATGGCTTTGGCGGTAATGGCATGATCGCCCGTAATCATTTTAACTTCCACACCGGCTTCTTTACATTCTTTGATAGATTCGATCACTTCATCGCGCGGTGGGTCAATGATACCAATAATTCCCAGGAATATTTTATTCTTTTTCAGATCATCTTTATTAATATCTTCCCGGTTTTTATCAACCTTTCTAAAGGCTGCGGCCAGCAGCCGTTGGCCTTTGGCAGCTACTTCATCTGTTTTTTCTTCCCAGAAACTTTCATCCAGGTCTTTCTCTCCATCCTTGGTATATTGCTTTTCGCACATTTCAAGGATCCTTTCAGGAGCTCCTGTCATGAAAATATATCTGTCATCATCTACCTGGTTGAGGGTTGCCATGTATTTATGGTCAGATTCAAAGGGAATTGAGTCAATACGTTTGGGTTTGAAATCTTCAAGCCCGGCTTTATAGCTCAGGGTTAGCAAAGCTCCTTCTGTGGGAGTACCGGTAAGTTTCCAGTCACCATCATCTTCTTCAATTTCAGAATTGTTACTGGTTCTTATTGTTTTTAAAAGTTGAAGTAAAACCTTATCATCTTCAGGATTAACTTCATTGTCATCCAGTAAAATTTTTCCTTCGGGTTTATAACCTGTTCCTTCAACTTTATACTCATTATCGGCAGTTACAATGGTTCTGGCAGTCATTTCATTGCGGGTGAGCGTACCGGTTTTATCAGAACATATAACATTTACTGCTCCCAGGGTTTCAACTGATGGCAGCCTTCGGATTATAGCATTTCGGCTGGCCATACGCTGCACTCCTATGGCAAGGGTAATGGTCATAATCGCAGGCAAACCTTCAGGAATTGATGCCACAATCAGTCCGATAGCTGCAAGGAATAATTCATCAATTGAATAATCTCTGAAGAAATATCCAAAAGCAAAGAATGCTCCTGTAACGACCAGTATAATTAATGAAAGCCATTTGCCGAACTTATCGATTTTTTGCAAAAGAGGGGTGGTTATTTCTTCCACGTCAGACATCATCTCTTTGATCTTACCCAACTCAGTCTTTAAACCAGTAGCGGTTACCACTCCTGTTCCTTTTCCGAAAGTAATAACAGTTCCTGAAAATGCCATTGAATACTGGTCTCCGATAACAGCATCTTCTTCCACAGGGTCAGTAGATTTATCAACCGATGTAGATTCCCCCGTCAGTGGTGATTCTTCCACCTGCAGATCCTTGGTTTTTATCAATCGTAAATCGGCAGGAACTTTATCTCCCGATTTAAGCATTACTATATCACCGGGCACCAGTTCTTCCGCATCAATGGTTTTTTTCTTACCGTTTCTCATTACCACGGCTTCCAGCGAAAGCATCTTACGAATGCTTTCCAGAGCCTGTTCAGCTTTTCCTTCCTGGATAAATCCTATAAGGGCATTAACGATTACTACTGCAAGAATAACCCACATATCTATATAATGCTCCATAAGAGCTGTGATAATTGCTGCAGCTATTAATACATAAATCAGTACATTGTGAAACTGCAAAAGGAGCCGCATCCACCAGCTTCGCTTCTTGCCTTTGGGAAGTTCATTTTTTCCATACTTCTCCAATCTTTCCGAAACGTCATTATCATTAAGGCCATCATCGGCATTACTTTCCATTGCTTTGAGAACTTCTTCTGCTTCTTTTGAATGCCATTTTTCTGCAGTCTGCTTTTCTTTTTCTTTGGTCATATGATTTTCTTTAAAGTGAGAAGTAATTTGCTTAAATACAAATTTAAAAAATCGGTGCATCTAATACAATTAAATTATTTTAAAGGAACAACGATTAAGGGGTTTTTCAGAACGGACTAAAAAAAGATCCAGTGAAAACGAAAACCTTGTACCTGGTTATATTCCAGTGCCGGAGCCGGAAATTTAATAAAGTTGAGTGCGGTGAATATGGTTTGAAGAACTTCAGAATGGGACTTAATGCGGGAGTAATCAATATCGGGAGCCAGATAAAAACTTCTGTATCTGTCAACATGGGGGAGAGGTTCTCCGTTGTGTGATGCCGGATTGGAAATACTTCCCAGCATTCCATAAGCACCATAGCCGGCAGAAATGTTTAGCCAGGGTGGTATGCTTTCGGGTTGGTTCAGTAATGAATGCAGGTTGAAGGAAAGCCAGTAAGTAATGCCGTTGTAATCTTTAAGCATATTCTCAGGCAGGTTTGATCCCAGCAAATCAGGCCGGTATTCCTCTAATCCGCTTCTTGAAAAGGAGTATTTCCAGGTTATTTTTTGTTCCTGCCAGTAAACCTGCTGGAAGTAAAAGCTTGCCGAACCTGTAATATTGGCGGCAAAATCGCTCCATGATGCACCCCATTCTTCAGAAAAACCATCTAAAATCTCAATGGTAGCCAGGAAAAGATTGCCTGAAATGCTTCCCCATATAGCACTTTGGCGATTATTAAGCCCTGCCCATCTGAAGCTGTAATGGCTGAATCTGCTCAGGTGATAAGCAGATATTATATGTCCGCCTTTATCCATTTGTTTCCAATCCAGCAGGTCATCATGAAAATGAAATGAAGAGCGCGGATGATCTTTGTACCAGGCTTCATTTAAAAGAAGCATACTTCCGGTAAAACCTGCAACATGCACTCCTGCAACCCATCTTAGCCTTTGCGGATTATAAGGTTTTTCCTGAGTTGACTCATCACCTGCTAATACAGTATAGGAGAAGCTTGTCTGCGGATTTAAAACAAGCAAAATGAAAAGTATTGTCATTGAAAAGTTGCCGCACTTTCCCGAAGACCAAAAGAAAGGGAATCTCTTTGAAAAGTTCCGGGATATGAAGAGTCCTGGAAAAATCATTTATTCATTATGGTATCATATCCGTACTGCAGAATTTCAAATGCTTTTTCCTGGCTGGATGATTCCGCATAGGTTCTGAGCACCGGTTCTGTTCCCGATGGCCTTATCATAAGCCATTCATGATCATTGAAATAGTATTTGAAACCGTCAAGAGTTTCAACTTTCTCCACTTTGTAGGGTCCGAAGGCTTTATAAGTGTTGTTTTCGCAATTTTTTACAATGCGATCTTTGTCTTCCTGTGGTATTTTCAGATCGCGACGTTCAAAGGCAAAACTGCCGGTAATATCATAGATCTCCTGGATGAGCTCGCGCAATGATTTTCCGGTTTTTACCATGGCTTCCCAAATAATGATACCATTGTAAATACCATCTCTTTCGGGTATATGTCCGGCAACGGCAATACCACCCGATTCTTCACCACCCATAAGGATATCTTCTGTAAGCATGAGCTCGCAAATGTGCTTGAATCCGATTTTTACAATTTCAAGAGGGAGATCATACTCCTTACAAAGTTTATTGATTTTTACAGTGGATGAAAAACCTGTGGCTATTTTTCCGGTTTGTTGCCTGTATTTATGAAGATAATGGATAAGCAAAAGCATGGTATGGTGCGAATCAACGTAGTTGCCTTCATGATCGTAAAGAGCAATACGGTCGGCATCGCCGTCAACTGCCAATCCGCAATCAATATTTTCTGCCAGTTTTATCATTTCTGAGAACTCCTGCAGGTTTCGGTGGAGGGGTTCGGGTGGAATTCCGTCAAACAGTGGCTGCCTTTCGCAATGAAGCAATGTGATATCGGGAAACAGACGGCGCATTACGTTCTGCCCGGAACCATACATGGCATCAAAAGCAAACTCCAGGTTAGAATTCCGTATGGCATCCAGATCAAATTTCTCCTCCAGGTAGTTGCAATAGTATGTCTCAAGGTCAGTTATTTCAAGAATGTCTTTTTTTACAAGTTCTTCCATCCTGATTTCATCAAGGTCCCCGTTGTATTTTTCCGGAATAAGATCTTCAACCTCGTGGATTTCTTTTTCCATAAGGGGGCCACCGTAGGATCCCTTGAGTTTGTATCCGTTGTATTCAGGTGGATTATGACTTGCGGTTATTACAATGCCCAGATCGCAATTGTACTTCAAAACCCCTAAAGAGATCATGGGTGTAGAAACAAAACCATCGGCCATGAATACTTTAATATTGTTTATGGCCAATACTTTTGCTACGGTTTCTGTAAAAAGCTCACCGGCAAACCGGCAATCATGGCCGATTATCACTACAGGGTTTTCTTTTTTCTGCAAAAGCCATTTTGCTACTGCTTCACTTACCCTGGCTACGTTTTCTACAGTAAATTCTTTGGCTATTACTGCCCGCCATCCATCGGTTCCGAACTTTATTTTCATAACACAAAATTTTAAGGGTTGAAACTGAATTCAACCGAAAGTAAAAAGCAAAAATAAGAAGATAAATTGAAGTTGGCAGTATGCTAACGCATGATTCTTCTTTGGTTAAGTGCATTCTGATACCTGCGGGCATTGGCCAGATGCTGCGAATAAGTCCTGGCAAAGGCATGATAACCTGAAAAATCGTCTCTTGCACAGAAATAAAGGTATTCATGTTTCTGATAATCGAGTACACCATCCAGCACCCTGGTATCGGGTAAAGAAATAGGGCCGGGGGGTAAGCCCGCATATTTGTATGTGTTGTAAGGAGAATCAATTTCCAGATGCCTGTTAAGTACCCTGCGGATGGAAAAATCACCTACCGCATAAATAACTGTTGGATCAGCCTGCAGGGGCATATTTCGCTCCAGCCTGTTAATATAAACACCGGCAACTTTAGAGTACTCATCAGGCCTTGAAGTTTCAGCCTTTACTATAGAAGCAAGTGTGCCAACCTGAAGTGGTGTAAGGTTAATTTCTTTTGCTTTTCTGATCCTTTCTTCATTCCAGAAATTGTTGTATTCGCGGTGCATCCTTTCCAGCAACTGCTCAGCCGAAGTATTCCAGAAAAACTCATAGGTATTGGGAATAAACAATAGCTTTGCAGTTTCGGGTGTTAAATCATATTTTTTGAGTACTTCAGGGTTATTAAGCAATTTAATAATTGAAAGAGAATCAGCTTCAATCTGGCGGGCAATTCTTCCGGCCAGTTCCTCCTTAAGCCTGATGTTGTTAAAGGTTAGTCTTACCGGGTCCTGATTTCCAGAACGTAACAGGTTAATAAGCTCGTTATTTCCCATATCTTCATGAATAAGGTATCTTCCCGGACGGATATGATTCCTGTAGTTTTTCTTCTCGGCAAGCCACTCAAAAGTATTGGTGTTTACAATCATTCCGTTTTCATAAAGAATGGCTTTAACATTGTTGAAATTACTTCCGGTGGGTATGTATATATGGGTGGTTTTTCTTTCACCCAGAAAAATATTGGGCTCGTAAATGGCATGATACAAACGATAGGCTGCAATGCCACCTGTAATGATCAGGATCGATATTATGGAAATTACAACCTTGAGCCAGAATGGAGTTTTCCTGGTTTTTTTTCTTGATTTACGGGTCATTATGATGTTAAACTTTTTATTCAAAAATCAGCTGAAACATTGACTCATCAATCCAGGAATTGTCATTTATGATCCATTGCTTTTTGGTTCCTGTTTTGATAAATCCCTTTTTCTTAAACAGTTTAAGACTCACTTTATTGTTTTCTGTTATGTTGCAAAACAACTGATGCAGGTTCAATACATTGCGGGCATAATGTATGACAATATCAAGAGTTTCTGATGCGTAGCCTTTTTTCCGGAAATCTTTGGCAATAAGAATACCTATTCCGGCTCTTCTGTTTTTACCGTCAAACTCAAACAGATCAACACATCCTGCAGTTTTTCCTTCAGGATCAACGATCATGAGTCTGAGTTGCTTGTCGGTATATATATCACAATGCGAACTGATAACATATTGTTCAAGATGGAACCGCGAAAAGGGTGTAATGGTATTACTGTATATCCATGTTTCAGGATCATTTTCCCACTCATACATGGTATCGATATCCTCAGGTTCCATAGCCCTGAGCTTAAGATTTTTTCCCTGTAATGGTTTCATGGCTTGTGTTTTAGGATTTTAATAAATCCGTTTCTATTTAAAAGCGTAGTATTATCTTATTTATCATATTTCAATTTCACCTGAAAAAACTTTAACTGCAGGTCCTGTCAGGATAATATTACTATAGCTCGCCGCATGGGGAGTAAAACTTACATTTAATTTGCCGCCTCTGGCAATCAGTTTCACTTCATTTACATGGTTTTTTAAAAGTCCTTGAAAGTGAGCAGCAATGGCAGTAGCAGTGATTCCGGTGCCGCAGGCCAGGGTTTCGTTTTCAACTCCACGCTCATAAGTGCGGATATGAATACTGTTTTCAACTATTTCGGCAAAGTTTACGTTGGTTCCACCTGGTTTGAAAACATCGGAGTACCTTATTTTTCTGCCTTCATTAAAAACATCCATTTTTTCAACATCGCTTACAAACCTTACAAGATGGGGCGAGCCTGTATCGAGAAAGAGATCGTTTCCCATTTTGAGTATTTCTGAAATGTCATTCATACCCAATGAAACCAATGCTGATTTTCCATCATCGGAATTTATAACAGCCTGATGAAGCCCGTCGCTGGCAATAAATAATGCTTTTTCTTTTGTTGTTATACGATTGTGAAATGCAAAAGCTGCCAGGCATCTTCCCCCATTACCACACATACTCCCCTCGTAACCATCACTGTTATAATAAACCATTCTGAAATCGTATTCAGGATGACTGCGTAAAAGCATTAAACCATCCGCTCCAATTCCGAATCTCCTGTTACACAAATCAGCAATAATCTGTTGATTTCTTTCAACAGAGCTTAAATAGTTGTTAACGCGTTCATCAATGATGATAAAATCATTTCCGGCACCATGATATTTATGGAAGTGTAATTTCATATTCCCCGGATGTCATGAAAAGAAACAGGATTATTTTGTGGAATAAGGGGTTTAAAGGTATTGGTAAATTCCAGCGGATAAAAATCATTTAAATAACTGAGGTAAAATGTTCCCTGGTTATGGTAAATGTCGGCCATTTCAAAGATTTTTATTCCATAGAATACAATTCTCGTTTTGCTCATTTTATACCCCACTGAATTAAGGGGTGATTCCCAGAATTCAACATAGAAAACCTGTTCGTCGGAATTATTGGATGTATTTCCCAAAACCGAGTCAAGTATTCTTTCTGATTCAGATTTTGGCAATTGTGGCACTGAAACGGTGACAACACGGCTATGGATCAGTTTATCGCGTGCCAGTGAATAGGTTTCGCGCTCTGTAATGCCCGGTAGGTTCGATGGCGTTCCTTCAAAACTTAAAGCAGATCCCTGTAACTGATTGTTAATTTCAGGATTTACTTCATCCGGTGCAGATTCTTCATCACTTTCTTCACTGGCTATTGCCAGTCCTGATCCGGAGGAATTATCTGAAAAAATGGCAAGAACTTTTTCCACTGTTTCCTGGATGATTCTGTCATTTTGTCGGTTGAATTGCCAGTAAACCACTGTGCTGCCCAGAAAGAAACCGATCAGCAATCCCAGGAAAATATGGATGGCTCCAAAATCATTATTTCTTTGTTTCTTCCGACCTGGCATGTAAGAGTTGTTCAGGGATTAATTTACAAACAAAATTACAAAAATACACAAAGCAAAATATTGCTGGATTCACCCATAATTTGAAATTTTTGGGTTCAGAGCGTTCATTTTTTCTTTTTTGAAAAAGTTATTATAGTAACAGAATCGATTCAATGCAAATATTGTTAAAGCTTAACTATTTTTAACAGCAGTTCTAAAATTAACTGAATCATAGGGCGTTAAAAGGCATATCAGAAATTAATCGGATCTAACCAACGAACAAGCAGGGTCCTGAAAGGTATATAATTTGATGTAAAATTACAGGTATGAAAATCATTACTTAGTTGTAAACATTAAAGCCCGAAAACCTGTTATAAATAACAATTAAAAATTCACAGATATGAAAAAGTTTCTTGCATTATTATTGGTTGCCATAATCGGTGGTTTGTCTGCACTTTTTATCCAACGTTATTTTGTGCCAACCCCCGAACAGAAAATTTACCGGATGCAAAGCGAAGGCGGAAAAATGTCTGTTCCTTCGGCATTTGCACATTATCTATCCAATGTACCTACACATTTACCTGACTTTACTGTGGTTGCAGAAATGACAGTAAATACAGTGGTCCACATACGTGCGGAGTTTGAAAGACCCAGCACTATTTATGATGAATTTTTTGGAGGAGATATGTTCCGTGAGTTTTTTGGACCCCGGCAGCGCCGGGCACCTGACCGTCGGGTGCAGGGCAGTGGTAGCGGTGTGATATTAAGTAACGATGGTTATATTATAACCAACAACCATGTTGTTCAGGATGCTGTTCAGGTGGAAGTTACCCTTAATGATAACAGGGTTTTTGAAGCCACCATAGTGGGCACAGATCCCACCACTGATCTTGCTCTTCTGAAAATCGAAGGAGATGATTTTCCTTATGCCGTTTTTGGTGATTCAGATAAGGTGAAAGTGGGTGAATGGGTTCTTGCAGTGGGCAACCCTTTTAATCTCACATCCACAGTAACAGCAGGCATTGTGAGTGCCAAAGGACGACAGATCAATATTCTGGGTGGTGGCACAGCCATTGAATCTTTTATCCAAACTGATGCAGCCGTAAATCGTGGTAATTCAGGTGGAGCTTTGGTAAACACCAATGGCGAACTCATAGGAATCAATGCCGCCATTGCATCAACCACCGGTTCTTTTGCAGGTTATTCTTTTGCCATACCATCCAATATTGCCAAAAAAGTAACCATGGATCTTATGGAACACGGTGAAGTTCAGCGTGGGTTTCTTAATATCAATATTGATGATGTTACCCCTGCCAGGGTCAGAGAGAGCGACCTCAAGGTTAATCGAGGCGTTTACGTGGGAGCTGTTAATGAAGGTGGTGCAGGTGAGAGTGCCGGACTGAAACCGGGAGATGTTATTGTAGCAATTGATAACAGGCAAATTAACACAACAGCTGATTTGCTTGAAACCATTGGCCGTAAGAGACCAGGTGATGAAGTTACTGTAACATTCAACCGCGATGGCCGTACAATGGAAGGTAAAACCGTTCTTAAAAATATTCATGGTGATACATCCATAGTACAACGTGGAGAAAGAGATGTGGTTGAATTGCTTGGCGCAACCCTCGAAGATGTTCCGGAACGCGATCTGAACCGGCTCAGAATTCAAAATGGTGTAAGAGTAGCATCTTTATCAAGTGGTAAACTGCAAAGTGCAGGAATTCGCGAAGGATTTATCATTACGCATGTTGATAGGCAGTCTGTTTCAAATGCAAGGAATTTAGTTTCTATGCTGGCCGGGAAAAGCGGCGGTATTTTGATTGAGGGTGTTTATCCTAACGGAACCCGTGCATATTATGGTGTAGGTTTGTAACCGTTGATAAAAATTTGAAAATGATTTATCTCCATCCATGCGCATTATCTTTCTGCAAAAGCTTTGGATAATGTGCCTGGATGACCTTAATGTTAAAAATTTGAGTTAATTATCATTGCCATTTCGTTAAATTTTAGTAACTTTGATAGTTTTTCTGTATAAGAAAATCGACTTCATTCCACTACCCCTAATTTTAAAACTTTAATTTATATTATGAGACAATTAAAGATTTCAAAATCTATTACCAATCGCGACACTGCTTCGTTGGATAAGTATCTTCAGGAAATTGGTAAGGTGCCCCTTATCACTGCCGAAGAAGAAGTTCAGCTTGCCCAGCGAATCAAACAAGGTGATCAGGCTGCCCTTGAAAAGCTTACCAAGGCTAACCTGCGCTTTGTAGTGTCCGTTGCCAAACAATACCAAAACCAGGGGTTAAGCCTTCCCGACCTTATCAATGAAGGTAACCTTGGCTTGATAAAAGCCGCCAAAAGGTTTGACGAAACCCGTGGTTTTAAATTTATTTCGTACGCGGTGTGGTGGATTCGTCAGTCTATTCTTCAGGCATTGGCCGAACAATCAAGAATTGTCAGGTTGCCTCTGAACCAGGTAGGTTCACTCAACAAAATCAAAAAAGAAGCTTCGCGCCTGGAACAAAAATTTGAACGTCCGCCCTCTACTGAAGAACTTGCTGAATCTCTGGAAATCAACGAAGATAAGATCACCGAATCTTACCGGATTTCCACGCATCATGTGTCAGTTGATGCTCCCTTAGTACAAGGTGAAGATGCCAGCCTGCTCGATGTTTACATCAATCAGGACTCACCCAATGCCGACTCAAGCCTTATTCATGAATCTCTGGCCAGAGAGATCCAAAGATCACTGGCAACACTTACAGAGAAAGAAAGGGACGTTATTAATCTGTATTTCGGCATAGGAATGAACCACGGTCTTACACTCGACGAAATCGGAGCAAAATTTGACCTTACCCGCGAACGTGTACGTCAGATTAAAGAAAAGGCTATAAGAAGACTTAAACACACATCAAGGAGTAAATTATTGAAAGCCTATCTGGGACAGTAATTTTCTTTTTTGATAATGATTTTATGAAACGGTATTTGTAGTTTTGCAAGTACCGTTTTTGTTTTAAATGGTGGTTAGAAACCTACAGATGAAAGGATAGTTAGGGATTAAGGTTAAGATTAAGGTTAAGGTTAAGAAGTTGATAGATAATAAAATGACAGGAATACTAATTCTTTGATAAACTATATAATTATGACCAAATCAGTAAAAATAAGGCTTCTGGCCTTTTTGCTCTTATCCGTTACATTCTCTTTTGCCATTGGGCAGGATGTGAAAATTAAACTTGTAACCCTTACCGATGTGCATGCTACCATTTTTCCACATGATTTTGTAAACGACAGACCCATGGATGGAAGCCTGGCTCGTGTGCAAGGTTTTGTAAATGAACAAAGAGCACTTCTGGGAGAAAATGTTGTATTGTTAGATAACGGTGACCTTCTGCAGGGACAACCCACCGGGTATTATTACAATTATATCGCCGATGATGACGTGCAGTTTTTTGCCAGGATATTGAACTACATGGGCTTTGATGCAGCCAGCGTGGGTAATCATGACATTGAAACAGGCTGGGAAGTATATAACACTTTAAAGCATCAATTTGATTTTCCATGGTTGGGTGCCAATATTCTGCACATCAGAACAGGAATGTCGTTTTTTGAGCCCTACACTATTATTGAGAGATCCGGAGTAAGAATTGCCGTGATGGGTCTGGTAACACCATCTGTTCCAAACTGGCTTCCCCGCAAGCTTTGGGAAAGTCTTGAATTTACAAGTATGTATTCAGCAGCATCTTACTGGATGAATCATATTCGTGAAAATGAAAACCCGGATGTTGTAATTGGTTTGTTTCACAGCGGTGCCGGTCCTGATATTGAATATGCAGGTGATGAAAATTATCTTGAAAATGCTGCACATTATGTTGGAAAATATGTACCGGGATTTGATATAATTTTTACAGGTCATGATCACAGGGTGAGAAACATTACTTTCAACAATTCGGCAGGCAATGAAGTATTGATGATTGCAGGGCAGTCATTCGGCAGGTCTGCAGCTGTGGTTGATCTGTATTTTGAAAAGTCGGAAGGTGGAGGATTTAAGCTTTTACAGAAGGATGGAGAGATAGTTGAGATGGCACAATATGATCCCTGCCAGGTTTTTATGGCAGAATTTGCAACGGAAATGCGAGCAGTCAGAGAATTTGTGAATCAGCCCATTACCCGGCTACAGAATGATTTGCACTCACGCGACAGCTATTGGGGAAATTCAGCATTTACTGATTTCATTCATCAGATTCAGCTTGAGCTTACCGGTGCTGATATTTCATTTGCTGCTCCACTTTCTTTTAACGCCACTCTGAATGCCGGAACCATTTATATGCGTGATATGTTCAATCTTTACCCCTTCGAAAATTATCTCTATAAAATGGAACTTACGGGTGAAGAGATTAAAAACTTTCTTGAGTATTCTTATGGATTATGGCTGAACACAATGGAAGGGCCGGAAGATCATTTGTTGCTTTTCAGAGATACTGATACCGGGCGGCAGTCAGTTTATGAACCCATACGGCTGGCCAACGCTTTTTATAATTTTGATTCGGCTGCGGGCATCAACTATACAGTTGACGTTTCCAGAAAACCCGGCGAACGTATTCTCATAGAAAATATGTCTGATGGTAGTTTGTTTGATCCTGAGAAGAAATACGCTGTTGCCATCAATTCATACCGTGGCAGTGGGGGGGGAGGTCATATTACCGAAGGAGCAGGAATTGAACATGCTTTGCTGGAAAACAGAATAAGATGGGTTTCTGAAAAGGATCTTCGCAG
>JAHYJP010000024.1 GCA_019429055.1 Bacteroidales bacterium | reverse complement strand
TCACGCGGGCAAACTGTGGATTGCTGGTGTTGGTAAGGTCAAAGATATCGATGGAAAGTACGGGTTCGTCAGGATCCCCGCCATTGCCTTCCGCGACAGTCACGTCCTGCGATGCAGTGCCAGTGGCTCCCTCATTGTCCGTTACGGTCAGCGTTACGGTGTAAGTCCCTGCTGCACCGTAGGTGTGTACCGGATGCTGGGCGTTCGAGGTGCCCCCATCGCCGAAATTCCAGGCCCAGGCCACCACCTCACAGTCGGGATCATGGCTCAAGTCGGTGAAGGTTACCGTCAGGTCCGAGGTTGTGTAACTAAAGTCGGCTACCGGCGGCTGGTTAAGCGGAGGTTGGACTTCCTCTTTTTCAAGAACAAAATTTACGACTGTGTTTTCGAAAACCGAAATGCTTTTTGTCTCTCTGATATATCCTGCCAAAGAAGCCGTTATATAATAACTGCCATGGTTTACATTGAGAATTTGGAAGCTCCCATCGCTGCCTGTTGTAACCGAATAATTCGTATCATCGATTGACACAGTAGCACCTGGCAGAGCGCTGTTGTCCTCGGCATCTGTAACAGTACCCGTTATGTTATATACTGGATCCGGATCAGAGCCTCCTTCGGTGAATGAAAAGTTAATTTCTTTAATTTCATTGCCGCTTACTGTAACTGAAGTACTTACCGGATCATATCCATAATTGAATGAAGCAGTTGCCGTGTAAGTGCCGGGAGGAACAATTATGGTGTAACCAACCTCACCGGAACTGGTAGTTGAATAGGTATTGCTACCGTTTGTGAATGTTAAATTGGCTGCATATACGGGTTGATTGTCAGCGTAAACCAACCCCTTAACTCTGCCCGTTTCAATACCCATGGCTTTGTCGGCACGAACCAGACCATGGCCTTGATGATTAGTTGGAAGTCCAAGGCATTCAGTGTTATTCTGGAGAAAATCACGGACTTGCTGATTGGTTAATGATGGATTTGCTGACCATATCAGTGCAGCCACACCCGCAACATGAGGAGCTGCCATTGATGTTCCATTCATATAATGGTAACCGTAATCGTTTATATGAGTTGAGAAGACCCGACTTCCCGGAGCAATCAGCTCAACAAAAGAACCCATAGTTGAAAAAGTTGCTTTTTTATCAACCTGCTGGTCAGTGGCGGCTATTGCAATAACCTGTTCATATGCAGCCGGATAACGAAGTTCTTCAACTCCTGTGTTACCGGCAGAAGATACAATTAACAATCCGGCATTCCATGCTTTCTGAATGGCCAGTTCTAATGTACTGCTGCTTTCTGACCCCCCCAGGCTCATGTTAAGGATTTCAATATTGTTGTCGACACACCAGTCAATACCGGCTGCTATATCTGCCCAACTGCCAGAAGCATTCTCGCGAAGTACCCTCACTGAAACAAGTGTTACGCCGGGTGCTACTCCCAAAAGTGCATTGTAGCTACTTTTTAGTTCTCCTTTTGCACCAGCGGTTCCGGCCACATGTGTTCCGTGCCCGTTAGGGTCAACTAGCCAATGCCGGCTGGCAGGAGGGCCTGTTCTTATTACCGTATATCCTTCAGAAGCTAAATTGTCTTTCAGGTCTTTATGGTTGCCATCTATTCCTGTGTCGAGTATGGCAATTCGTAAGCCCTGGCCAGTGACACCTGATCTCCAGACTGCCTGCACCCCGATGCGCGACATATGGAAAGTTTTGATCTGCCCTTCGGCACATACCAGGTTATTTGTGGGGCAGGATTCAGAATAATTTCCAAAAATACTCCAGAATTGATTAGGTTCAATAAAGGAAATGCCCGGAGCCCTGCTTAAACCGGCTAAAGCCTGCTCCGGTATGTTGACGTGCAAGACAGGAAAGTTATTATATGATCTAATAATACTTCCACCTGCTCTCAGTATTAATGCAGGATCAGGGGTATTATGAAAACCGATCAAATAACCTTCAGCAATCCCTTCCGGGAAAGCAGCAGTTGCATCTTTTTCGGAAATATATTCCGATTCATTTATGTCAAATTCTTTCTGGCATGCCCAAAAGCAAAGGCTGCCAATTAGCAAGGTGGCCAATGCCACCAAAAGGGTTTTTGTTTTCATAGGATTCCCTCCGTTTTATTTAAAAAATTCATTTGAAAGTTTTTTCAATTTTTTAGTCGCTCCGCTGATAAGCCCGGCCGGCATCCGGCGGTAGTTATAACCCGCCGGGGCCGGGCCAACGGAGGAGTAGTAAGGCTTCTTCTTTATTATTTGATGCAGCATTTTGAATTTTCGTTTTGCTCTTCATTATAGATAATTTCCAATGCTGGCCCTAGTTTTCGGAGCAAGTTCCCCAAACTGGCCGCGGCAGCACCCAACTCGTTGCGCGTAAGTCGAAGTTTGTCGGCTCTTCAGTAATTAACTCAACGCACCAACTTGAAAGGTCTTGGTTAAAAGAACAAGCATTCATGAACATAGCTGCCATATTATTTACGCTTGAGACATCCCAGCTGCTGATGTCCTGATTGAAGGACGATGCACCGTTAAACATTGCATTCATTGCCGTGGCGTTTGAAACATCCCAGTTCATGATATTCTGGTCGAAAGCAGAGGCATTTAAGAACATGGTGGCCATGTTTGTTACGCTCGAGACATCCCAACCACCTGCGTCCTTGTCAAAAGTCGATGCCACATGAACATGCTAGCCATATTTATGACATTTAAAACGTTTCAACCACCTATGTCTAGGTTAAACGACTATGTCCGGGCGAAAATACCATCCATGGCTTTCAAGACATCCTAACCACAATATGTCCTGGTTAAATGGAGAACGAGAACATGGACATCAATTAAAATGCACGATAGAAATAACCATGACGCCGTGGGCTCGAATAAACCCTGTGACTACCACAAGCCTGAGTAATTACCTCGCGTTTGTCTGTATCTACTTTTCGAATGACTCCCGCATGTCCTCGTTTGCCAATAGCCCATCTTTCGGGATGAATAGACGTCCAAATATCACCAACTCTTGGATGTCGGTCTGGGATTTCCCATGCTTCATTATCGAGGAGTGAATAAGGCTCTCTTCCTGCTGTAATCTGTCCAATAGTGACAGCGTAGCCATCTAAACATTTTGCGGATCTTTCCTCTACTCTGATATTTAGTTCGTGTGCCACATAATGCGCACATGAGGTTCCTGGAATTGGCCTATGACGATGGGTAGCAGGTCCATCGCTATAAATAAAGCAGTCACGTGGAAATGTCCCAGTGGAGAGTCTTCGTCTAGCGGCTTCTATTGTCTTGCACCAAAAATCAGTAGGGGTATCTGTACTTCCAGTATCCGGATGTGTCCACCCGGCTTCGAAGCGCCTACAGAGATCTGCCTGGATTGCTTGTGATTGTAATATAATGTTCTCGTTAGCAAGGGCAGAAGGCGCAATTAATTCTCCGGCATTTGCTCTTGAATCAGGCATTTTCTCCATCCTTTTCTATTTCAATAACATTAACCGGTGGAAAAACCAATGCATAGATATTTGCAGCACCTTCATCTTTTTCCTCCACGATCTTCTTGCCGAGCTCGTTTTTTTGATAATTGGTTACCAATAGGTCATTGTTAAGAACATGACTGCGCAAAGCCTCATCTTGAAGCCCTTGGGAATACCTATCCAAGGCATTGCCGTGGCCAAGAAGAGCCTCTACAATAATGCCATCAGTCCTTAAAACAAATTTCATGGACGAAAGAATTATACCTGGAACAGTTATTTCTGTTTCAGTAGCATCATCTTTGAAGATTGACGTGTAGTCTTTCTTGACGCGCAGGTATGCTGAATTTGATAAATCTTTACCCTGTTGATCTTTAAGCGTCTTTTCCTCAACAAATGAATGATGAAGGTCCTTGTAATCAAAGATGTTCTGCAGCTGTTCAATGATTGCCTTTCGCACCTCTTCACGTTTTGCCTCATCAATAACCTCTTCTAACAAGTTATCAAGTTCAGGAAGACTAACTTCACTTCTGGATTCTCCGAAGCCATTAAAAAAGGCAACTCGAATATCAACTAAATGCAACAAAGTGATGAACTCCTGATTCATCTGCCGGAAAACAAAATTGAGCGTACGGCTCAAATTAATATTTTGAATTTCACGTTCGATAGAAGTTTCTTCTCCAGTCTGCTCTTTGATCTCGTAACTTGTATTTACTTGAATATCACGTTTTGCCGAAGCTGAAGCAGCATGCTTTTCTGTTGCGCTTGAAATGTTTTTTGCGAATTCCTCCCTTGCTGAATTGCTACCACCTTTGACTCCACCGCTCACCTTAGCACGGCCCCATCCCCAAGCCGCACTAGCTTCTACTTCAGTATTGTACTGGTAATTTTCAGCATAACTCTGTTTATTAGACTGCTCACTTTGCACTGAAGTTTCAAACTCGTCAGAGCTTGCTTGCGTAAAGGAGTCGAAAATACTTGATGCGCTACTTGCATCTGACTCCTTTTTGGTATACGACTTGAAACTGATTCTCGTTTTTTCCCCTGGCAAAAGGGAGAATGTTTTGATAGTTCTGCCCGCACCATAATTTCCAAGATAGGACGAAAGGCGATACTTCTCAATCAGCAAAAGGCGTGGACGTTCTTCTTCTGGTTCGGGTATATAATTACTGGTAAGTGTGCCGAACATAGAACGATATATGTTTAACCTTTTGCCAAACTGTAAGTTGCGGGCGACATCCTCGGGATCCAGTTGAGCCAGTTTAGGACTAATGGGAAATTGGCTCGAAATAAGGAAACCCGCATTAGGTTTCTTCAAGAAATTAATACTTCCAGTAACAAGATTTACATTGGGAAATATTTTTCGATCTGAGAAGCCTGATTGAATTGCGTTTTCAACTGCAGCTTTTACTGTTGCAAGTTCAGTATTCTCAAATTTTGTGCGCTCCCTCCCGGCAGACTTCTTGGTAATCTCTTCCTTGAAGTAGGATTCTGGCAACTCCATCTCTATGAAGTTTTGCCCGCTGTACGATGTCGATTCGGGTAAATTATAGCTCAAAATGGGCGCCTTTCCTCCTGGTTCTAACTTGATCATTGGTTCTTTATTTTTTTCCATGGTTACATTCTCCTTTCAGGATTATGTTTTGACTTTAGAATTAATTTAGGTGATTAAATTGTTGGTTTTTAACTGATACCGAAAACTTTTTGTTGTTTTTAGTTAATTATTTTTAGCGTTTGAGATGGTCGGACTATTGAATAAAGTTTTCGTCACCAAGAAAATTAATCCCTAACGCAACGAACGGAATAGCCATAAGTTTTCGAATAACCTATATTTTCGTAGACAAAGCCGTTAAGGTTCCTCATATACATTCTATGAGGGTTATATGGAAAATACTCGCTCAATGTAGAAGACCACCAAAAACCAAGGGTTCCAAGTTCTACATAGAAACTGCCTCGTTGGCCGCCCGGAAGAGCTGAAAAGCCAAACGCGTCAAAACCATAATGGTCTGCCCCCTGACTTGGTAGAATATTCCATCGGGGATGCTCTGATGTATTGCAGTCATCCAAAGGCGAACCAACCTGGAGGCAGGATTTTAGGGCATTGCCGGCACCGTTGATTACATTTGTATTGGGAAAACCTTGGTCAACAACATAATTAACCAACTCCCTCCAATCCGCAGCGCTGGGCACGCTCCAACCCTGAGGGCACAGACCTCTTGGGTCATCGACCACATACCAGTTGTAGAGTTTGCCATAGATTTCAACCATTTCTTCAGGTGAGTTTATGCCATCTACTTCGTTATGGTCATAAATTGCATAAGCAGCAACTTCATTTTGCCAATTAAACTGCCATTCATTTCGACTTAAGCCAGTGGTAATATCATCCCCGTTATTATACCGGCTCACCCGCAAGTTCTCTGCCATCCACTCCTGCTCGCCTATGATCACGGTGATGTATTCGTTGCCATCAATGTCTGTAGCACCGTCACCGTAAATAATTTCTATTTGCTCAAAAATTGCCGTAAGCGAAATGCTTTGTTCGGGCATGGTAACGTAGGTGATTGCTGAAGCCGGGTCATCAAGATGATCGGTGTCGCCAGTCCAGTTAACAAACTTCCAGTTTAACAAAAAATTTGCTGCTGCAGCAATGCTTATCTGCTCACCTGCAATATACTCACCTGCACCGGTAACCGACCCAGAACCTTCAGGGTTAACAGCAAGTTCAAGGGTGTAGTACACACATTCCCCGATAAGATGGTAATCTACATCAAATACCGCCGGGGGGCCATTTCCAATTACACTGAACTGGAAATTAAAATCATCGCACACTTCCCAGCCATAGGGCAGGGGAAAGCTAAGTTCATACCATGTGTCTGCAGGTAGGGGTATGCTGAACTCCTTTACGGAAATATCATCTACCAGCAGGTTGGCAATATCTTCAGAACTTTTTATCTTTAGAATAAAAGCATCCAAGGTGTTGTAATACACAATATCCACGGTTTTGGAATGTGCATTGTTTTGACTTCCGCCCCAGTAAATTATTTGCTGGTCAGTTTTTTCAAAATATGCAGGCTCTTCGGGATTGATGCAATAAGTATTGCAATCCGGATCAACTTGCCCGGTTTTGAGCTCTATGTGCTCAGTGGTATCCGGTTTCCCGGACTGGAACTCATCTTTCTGGCATGCCCAAAAGCACAGGCTGCCGATTAGTAAGGTGGCCAGTGCCACCATCATGGTTTTTGTTTTCATAAAATTCCCTCCATTTTTGTTTTTAATTAGGATTAATTTAAATGGCATAAGAATGCCATAACGCAGTGGGTCTTCATCTTTTTAAATGAATAATAAACCCATGCGAAAATTACGACCTAAAGATGTCAAGAGGGTTAAGAAATTGTCAGGAATTGTCAAGATTTACCGGTAAACAGAGTAATTATTTCTCTACACGGCATTTTTCTTCCTGGCATGCAAAGAAATGTCATGAAGCTGGATGAGAATTCCAGAAAGAGAAAAAATAGATTGGCGTTCGGAATGACGGGGCGCGTAATCAGTCTGTTATTCGTTTAAACGGGTAGGGAGCAGGTTGTCAATGGCCCAGATCTCGCATGGATTATTAAGGAGCCCCATGTTAAAAACAGCAGTTTTACCATCGGGGTGCAGTGAAAAAAGCCGGAACTCTATAGGAATATCTATTATTTTCCGGACTTCTTCGCTGACAATGTTGATCGAGCATAGCTCAAAATCACGCTGAACATTTTTCTCGTCCAGTCTGCTTTTTATGAATACAACCTCTTCTCCATCAAATGACAGGGCTCTTCTGATAACTTCGGGATAATAAACAGTATGGATTGCACGGGGTTTGGGGGTGTTATCCTTTAAGTCAATTATGAACAGGTCTGATCTTTTTTCAGTGGTTGCAATACGGGAGAAAGTAAGCATGTTTTCATTTGATGAATAAACCAGTTCGAAGGTGAGCCAGTTATTCCCTGTACCGACAATATCTTCTGAAAGCTCAAGTAAGACTTTTTGCCGGCCTGTCTGCATGTTTCGTTCTGTTAAAAAATACTGCAAGTCAGTTTGATCCCTACTGATATAATACAGGAATTTTCCATCCCCCGACCAGGCAGGCTTGAAAAGAAATTTCTGAATTAATCCTTCCTCAATCATTTCGGTGATCTCACCGGTTGCTGTGTTCAGGATAAAAAGTCCTTGAAATTGCTGGCCAGCCTTATAATATATTGCGCTCACGGCTATTAATTTATTATCGGGCGACCACGCTATATAATCAAAAACCATCCTTAAATCCAGAATTAAATTACGGTTTTGGCCTGTTTCAACGTTGTGAATGATAACGGCATTTGATCGGGTAACGTCCCTCTTATTCCTTGTGGCGGTATAGGCAATAAACCTTCCATCGCTTGACCATGCAGCAATTCTGTTTAACCCCTCGTGTTGCTGCGATATTTTTTCTGGCGGCCCGAAGGGCTCAGTTTCTTCAGGGTTAAATGATGCAATATAAACGTCGCGACTTCCTGAATTAACCCCGTAATAAAAAGAACCGCTTTCTGTAAACCTGATGGGTGTAATTGAAAAGCTGACATCGGTTTTAAGTATTTCGGGTATTCCTGCAGCTTTACCTTCTTCTACCGGAATGGTCCAGATGGCGTTGATCCCGGTACGATCGCTGATAAAGATCAATTGGGATCCATCGGGTGTCCATCCACATGCAAAATTCTCGGAAGGGTGAATCACCAGCTCATATTGTTCTTTGCTTTCAAGATCAATGGAATAAATGTTCAGTCGGTTTTCAGGCTCCCGGGAATAGTGGTCATAAGCAATGTACTTACCATCAGGTGAAAAAGCCACTTTTTCCGGGTGAAAATATTCACTGAATGATTTTAACAGGGAAAGGCTGTCTTCTTCAAAAAAATATTGCCATAACTTGTAATTTTCATAATTTTCATTGTTGAGCAAAATAATAGACTTCCCATCGGGCGCCCATTCCAATGGTTGAACGTACAAGCCTTTATCCTGCAGAAGCACCTGAACTTCTGCGCTTTCCAAATCAATCATTCGAAGGCTGTATTCATCGTTATTGTCAGACCAGGTATAGGCAATGTATTTACCATCGTAAGAGAAGACGGGAAGAAGGGCATAAGCTGATGATTCAGACCATGATTCTTTATTTGTAAGCCGCCGGGTTTGGTTAGTAGCCAGTTCGGACAATGCAAGGTCGCCTGTGGCCCAATCAGTAAATGCTACATATTCTTCATCTGCTGATATATCGTTCAAGCTACAATGATCTGAACCTTTCCAAACCTTGCGTGTAATCATTCCGGTGTATATTTCTTGCATGGATCTGTCAGAAATAGCCATCAAGCGTACCCGCGCTTCATTAACAATTTCCCGCTGGTCGCTGTATTCTTCCAGTATACGTTTGTAGGCCTTTTCGGCTTCGGCCCGCCCCAGCTTTTCATGGCATCGACCCGCCATGAGCAAGGCACGGGATGCAAGGGGTTTGTTGTAAGGGTAATCCGATACCAGTTTTTCGAAAATTTGAATGGCAGCGTTAAAATCACCCATGGCTTCCATCTGAAAAATGCCTTCCTGGTAAAGTCTTTGTGCTGCATCGTTTTGAGCATGCAATGGCGTTAACATGCACATTATTAGTGCTGAAAGAAATAAAACAGAGATATTTTTCATAATCGCTCCTCCATTTATATGGAAATGTTTATTCTTCGCGCAATTTACATACAATGAATATCAAGAAGGTGAAGATTTTGTCAAAAGATGTCAAGATTTAAATTCTTTCCTAACCTGTGAACCTGTAACCGATGCCATGATGGGTTTTGATATACTCAGGGTTACGCGGTTCGCATTCCAGCTTTTTGCGGATATTCAGTATGTGCGTATCTACAATGCGCGAGTCGGGGCAAAAGGTGTATCCCCATATCTCGTTAAGTATTTTATCGCGCGAAATAACATTGGGGCGTTCTTCAATGAGTAATTTCAAAATGGCAAATTCAGTGCCTGTAAGGATTACCGGCTCTTCGCTGCAAAAAACCTTGTGTGTCTTAAAATCAACTCTTACATTACCAAATGAGAACATATCAGGGATTTGCTTATTGCTATGGGCCCTTCTTAACAAAGCCTTAATACGTGCAATGAGTTCGCGCATACTGAAAGGTTTTGATACGTAGTCGTCGGCGCCAATCTCGAGCCCAACCACCTTGTCAACCTCTTCGTTGCGTGCTGTGAGCATAACCACAGGCAGGTTCAGTCCCTTTGCCCTTATCAGGCGGCACATTTCAAAGCCGTCGCGTCCCGGCAGCATTACATCAAGTAAAACCAGGTCGAAGGTTTCGGTCTCAAGCAAATCCTCGCCAATTTCAGCGTTACCGGCATGGGTTACTTTAAATCCATGAAGATCCAGGGCATCCTTAATGCCCTCTGCCATGCCATGCTCATCTTCAATCAATAGTATCTTATACATGATTTACGGGTATTATCAGTGAAAATTTACTTCCTTTTCCCGGCTCGCTCTCTATTTCAATGCTGCCTTTGTGCAATAGTGCTATTTCTTTTACCAGCGAAAGACCAATGCCGCTGCCCTGCGTTTTTTGTTCTGTGTAATTAACGCGGTAAAATTTTTCAAATATTTTCTGCTGTTCGTCTTTTGCAATGCCAATACCTTTATCCAATACAGATATAACAGCTTCCTTGTTATTTTGCTTCAGGCTAAGCCATATACTCTTACTTTTACCGGAATATTTGGCTGCATTATCAAGCAGATTTAAAACAGCCTGTTCAATCCCATCGGGTGAAGCCAGTACATCGGGAAGGTTTGAAGGAATGGTATCATGAATTACAATTTCATCTTTCTGATGCATAAGGTAAAAGCGCCTCAGCACCTTTTGCAAAATATCATACAGGCTGATGAACTCTTTGCGGTAGACCTTCCGGCGGGCTTCCATGCTCGAGAAATCGAGTATGTTTTCTGTGAGATAACTTAGCTTTTCCGCCTCACGGTTTATCAATCTGAAATAAGCATTTTGTCTTTCCTGCTGAACAATGAGCCCTTCAGCCAGGTTTCCGGCAAGAACCCTGATGGTGGTGATGGGCGTTTTTATTTCATGCGAAACATTGGAGATAAATGAAGATTTTAATCGTGAGAACTGTTGTTCACGATATATGTCGCGAAAAATGAAAATGGTACCGAAAAGAATTACACCAATTATGGCAGCAAAAATAGAGTAATACAACCTGACGGTTCTCCTGAATATATTTTCCAGATCAGGATTGTCGAGCAGGTTTATGCCAATGCTGTATCCCGGAAACAAATCCCGGGTATTTAAAAACCCGGCAGTTATCAGGTACGAATCTTCCTCATCAGCAGTTAGTTTAAAGCTTGTTTCTGACGGATTCAGAAGGAAAATGCCCGTATCATCTTCTTTGTTATGCAATTCAAGTATTGATATCAGAAGGTTGTTTATTTCAGCTTCATTCAGGAGAATGCCTTTAATGCTTTTGGTATGCGATTCATCTGTAACCGCTTTCATGGCAATAATTAAATGATCTTCATCAACCTGTAATCTAATATATTCCAGTTTTGTACTTTCTGTGTGAACCTGGAAGAAATTCCTGCAAACGGGCAATATATGGTTATCGAAAAAATCTCTGAATAGCAGTTCATTTTCAGCAGCTCTGCTGCGCCTGTTAATATCAAGGTATCTCCGGGTCTGAGCCGGGGAGAATATGATAAGATTTTTCTCAATTTTTTCCTTAATCTTGGATAAATAGAAATAATGTTGCGCAAAGCGCAGTTGGTGAAAATTTTCTACAAGTAATTCATAAAAATCCAGTTTAATATCCATTGCAGCAACTGGCAAACCAAGTTTTAATTCAATATCAGCAAGCTGATAGTAAGCCAAAAGTACAAAAGGAACTTCATTGCCCAGAAATCTTCCTCGGTCAAGATCAATGATTTCCCTGAAGCTCATGCGGGCATCAAAAAGCTGATCCATTTTAAACTGGCATCTTGCAATGCCATTCATGAGGGTAAGAGTTTGAAAAGCTGAACCCGGTTCCTTCAACCCTTCATTATATTGATTTATGGCAGCCTCAAGCATTCCACGGGCTTCAAAAGCTACACCCTGATCAAAATGAACCTGAACTGCAGGGCTTAATCTTTGCTGAACAATCCTGTCATCAAGATATTTCCGAGGGTAGTATACCCGGTAATCCATACCAAGGGTAAAAACATCATCAATCAGGGGTGAATTATTAATCGCATAACGCAGCTGGTCGAAATAGATTCTGCCCGGCATTGTATTATAAACCGGCAAGTAATTTATTATGTTACTCAAACGATCTTCAACATCTGCCTCAAGGCGCGAAATAGCAAGGGCAAGAGAATTTTCGAGCTGCTGTACAAAAAGTTCCTCCTGCCGGTTTTGCTCCTGCCTGATAGATTGCAGTCCAATGTAGGAGAGGATCAGACTTGGCAGCAATACCGCAACGATAAAAATTACAACAATCCTTTTTCTAAGGACCGGATTTTGTTTACTTGTTTTTATTGTTTTTCCTCCTGATTCGGTTTAAATATATGTTTAGCATTGTTATATGCCTATATCTGGTCATTTTTTTCTATTACCGATAAATGTTTTAATTAATCTGGCAGCCAAATAGTTTTTAAACCAAAACGTCAGTCGTAGTAATTTTCAAAAAGTTTTAAAAGATAAACAATAATGTCAACGCAAGTAAGCGTAATTGCCGGATCGGTAAATGTAACGGGAAGGAATTTTATAACATCGCAATTTATAGATAAAAAAGTAAAAAAGCAAGATTTTTAAGAAAAATGCTTCTCTATATAGTATATGTTGGAAAGAGTCATGAATTTGTTTTCCTGTTTTAAAAGAAATACGGATGGATTAAAAAAGACGTGAGATTTATGAGATTATTCTTTTTCAACTTCCAGTTCTTCCCTTGTAATATCAGGGTGCTTTACCACTGCCCTGGCTTTCCATCTTCCGGTTTTGTAATAGATAAAGGATGCTACGAAGCCAAATACCCATGCGATGGGAATTCCCCACCAGATTCCTGTTTCCCCCAGGTGTTGAGAGAGAAAATAGGAAAGGGGTACTCTTAAAACCCATAATGAAAACAATGTTATAAACATGGGTATGAGAGTATCGCCGGCCCCACGCAGGGTTCCGTGCATCACAAACATAGCACCGAATACAATATAAAATGAGCTCACAATCACAAGGTAATCATATCCGATATTAATTACCTCTGTGTCGTCAGTAAAGAAACCCATCAATGTTTTTCCGTAAAGCCATGCTGCAATGGTAACCAGTAATGAAAACGATGATGTCATCCATAATGTAGCATTTAGTCCTTTTCTTACTCTTTCAATCTTGTTTGCACCAATATTCTGGCCCACAAATGTTGATAATGCCATACCAAAGTTCATCGCGGGCAGGGTAGCAAATGAATCAATCCGCCAGGCAATTGAGTAGGCAGCAATAGTGGGTGTGCCAAACAAATTAACAATGGTCATAAGGGCAGCCATTCCCAGTGAAACAAAAGTATGCTGAAGCCCGGTGGGTATGCCGATCCTTAGACTTTGCCTGAAAATATAACGATCAAAAGACAGTCCCTGGAATGAGAATTTTATCAAAGGATGGTAACGATTCAGATAAAGTATCGATAATCCGAAGGCAATAGCCTGTGCAAGCACGGTGGCAAAAGAGATCCCTGCAATGCCCCATTCAAAAACAGCAACAAATAATAAGTCGAATCCAATATTCAGAAAAGTGGAAATGATCAGAAAATACAGCGGTGTTTTGGAATCGCCCATACCACGTAAAATGGCACTTGTGCCGTTATATCCTGACATAAAGATCAAACCTGCCACATACACATTAAAATAGAGCATTGCCTGTGTGATGAGCTCCTCGGGTAATCCGATCAATCTGAATATCTGTTCACTGAAAACAAGGCCAAGAATTGATAAACCAATGGACGATATAAACAGAAAGATAAAGGCTGTATCAATGGCACGCTTTACCATCTTATAATTCTTGTTCCCGAAGTACTGACTGATAACAACATTAATACCCGTGGTGATCCCAATCATAAGGCTTATGAGAACAAAAATTACCGGAAAGGAGGCACCCGCTGAGGCAAGGGCTTCAGTACCTAGATAATGACCAATGATCAGGGTATCTACAATGTAATATAGTTGCTGAAACACATTACCAATGAGCATTGGCATTGCGAACAACAGAATTTGTTTTCCCTCGGGGCCCTGGGTCAGATCACGCATGTGTGATTGTGATAATAAAAATGAAAAAATCCTGCAATGTTACCAAATTATTTCCGGGTTAATACCTCCTGGTTTTAAAAGTTTAAAACTTTTTATCCGATCAATATTAACTAAACACTTCACTGCATTGTTTATCCCAATTTGTATTATAATGCAATAATTTTAAAAGATTGATCTATAACCAATCAATTCATATCCTAAGCTTACTAAATTTTGTAAATTTGCCCAATCAAGTTAAAGATGCAAAACGCATGGATTTATCAATTGTAGTTCCCCTGTATAATGAAGAAGAGTCGCTTCCTGAACTCACGGAATGGATATGGAGGGTGGTTAAGGATCGTTACAAAAGCGAACTGATTTTTATTGATGACGGCAGCAACGACGAATCATGGGCTGTAATTGAGCAGCTTAAGGAAAAATTTCCTTTTGTTAAAGGTGTGAAATTCAGAAGGAATTATGGAAAATCGGCGGCATTGAACGAGGGCTTTTATCATGCTTCCGGTGAAGTGGTTATAACCATGGATGCTGATCTGCAGGACAGTCCGGATGAAATACCGGAGTTGTATGATATGATCGTAAATGAAAAATATGATCTTGTCAGCGGTTGGAAAAAGAAACGTCATGATCCCATATCCAAAACCATCCCGACAAAGATCTATAACTGGGCCACAAGAATAGCCACCGGCATAAAGCTTCACGATTTCAACTGCGGGCTTAAAGCATACAGAAACCGTGTTATTAAGTCGGTTGAAGTTTATGGTGAAATGCATCGCTATATACCTGTAATGGCCAAATGGGCAGGATTTTACAATATTGGTGAAAAGGTAGTGGAGCATAGGAAACGTAAATATGGAAGCACAAAATTCGGGCTCGAGCGCTTTATAAACGGATTCCTGGATCTGATGTCAATCCTTTTTGTTACACGCTGGGGACGCAAGCCTATGCATGTTTTTGGCTTTTTCGGAACAATACTATTCCTGATGGGTTTTATTATTGCCCTTTATCTGGCTTATGCAAAGTTTTTCTGGATGGAATACCGAATGACAGAAAGACCGTTGTTTTATTTCGGCTTACTGGCCATGATACTGGGAACACAGTTGTTTGTGGGTGGTTTTCTCGGAGAACTTATTTCCAGAAATGCACCCGATCGCAACCATTATTTAATTGAGAAAACTACAGAAGAAAATTGGCAAAAATCATCATATTAGGTTCCGCATATCCTTTGCGGGCAGGGGGATTATCCACTTTTAATGAACGACTGGCTGAAGAATTTCAGGCACAGGGTCATGAAGTGATTATTTATACCTTCTCCCTTCAATACCCCCGTATTTTATTTCCCGGTAAAACACAGTATGCCATAAGGCCTGCACCTGAGAACCTGAATATCAAAGTAAAGGTAAACAGTATTAACCCCATAAACTGGTGGTTGACCGGCAGGCAAATACGAAAAGAAAACGCTGATCTTCTGGTTATCCGTTACTGGCTGCCTTTTATGGCTCCATGCCTCGGAACCATAGCAGGTATGGTGAGAAAAAATAAAAAAACCCGGGTGGTAACCATTGCAGATAATATTATTCCGCATGAGAAACGACCCGGCGACAAATGGCTTACCAGGTTTTATATCAAAAGGAGTGACGGGTTTGTAACTCTCAGTAAATCAGTATTAAGCGATCTGGAAAAATTCGAAAAGACGGGTAAACCCAAATTGTATGCTCCGCATCCGTTGTATGATAATTTTGGCAAAAAGATACCCCGCGAGGAAGCTTTGAAAATTCTGAAACTATCTCCAGAATACCGCTATATCCTGTTTTTCGGATTCATCAGGGATTACAAAGGTCTGGATATTCTTCTTAATGCCATGGGTGAGCAGATACTTGCCGATTTGCCAGTTAAGCTTATTGTTGCAGGTGAGTTTTATTCTTCTGATCAGCCTTATTTTAAGATCATCAGAGAAAAAGGGCTGGGGAACAAAGTGGTGCTGCACACCCAATTCATTCCAAACGATAAGGTTGCTGCATATTTCTGCGCCAGCGATCTTGTGGTGCAGCCATATAAAGATGCAACACAAAGCGGTGTTACCCAGGTGGCTTATCATTTCGATGTTCCCATGGTGGTTTCCAATGTAGGAGCTCTACCCGAAATGGTACCCAACAACGTAGCCGGAATTGTCGTTAAGCCCGAAGCACAGAAGGTTGCTAAGGCCATATTCCGCTTTTTCTCCAAAAATATGGCAGAGGAACTGATCCAGGGAGTGAAATCGCAAAAAGAAAGATTCTCATGGTCAAGGCTTACCGAGGCTGTTTTTAAGGCTTCTGAAAGAAAAGCTTAGATTAAAATTTCCTGGAGGAAATTAGTTTTATTCAATTTAACTTCAACGTATGCAGCAGATTATCAGAAAAATAATGCAGGAATCTCTTGATGTAAAATTGAGATCGCTGAATAATACTGAGCTCATTGCTTTAGTTGAGAATGCTGTTGATATGCTTGCCGATTCAGTATCTGCAGGAAGAAAGATTCTATTTTGCGGTAATGGAGGCAGTGCCGCCGATGCACAGCATCTTGCTGCTGAACTTTCAGGAAGGTACTACTATGATCGTCCACCTATTTATGCCGAGGCGCTGCACGTAAATTCATCATTCGTAACGGCTGTGGCCAATGACTTTAGTTACGAAAAGGTTTTTTCAAGAATGGTTGAAGCAGCAGGTAAAGAGGGTGATGTACTTGTAGCACTTTCTACATCGGGAAGGTCGCCGGGCATCATTGCTGCAATACAGACCGCCAGAAATCAGAAAATGAAGGTAATAGGGTTTTCAGGGCAAAGCGGGGGAGATATGAACCAGGTTTGCGACATCCTGCTGAAAGTACCATCTGCTGATACACCCAGAATTCAGGAAGTACATATATTGCTGGGCCACATCATTTGTGAACTGCTCGAAAAAAAGATTTTTCCACAACCCGAGTAACCCTGTTATTTTAAAAGTATGCTTCTCCTGAAATCATTTAAAGCCGATAAAAGCTGGAACCTCTTCCTTGACCGCGATGGGGTTATCAACAAAAGACTTATGGATAAGTATGTGCTCAGCACCTCCGACTTTGAATTTATAGATGGTGTTGTTGAAAGTATTGCCTGGTTTTCAGGTGTATTCAACCTGATTTTTGTAGTTACCAACCAGCAGGGAATAGGGAAAGGAATGATGACAGAGCAGGACTTAAAGCAGATCCACGATCAAATGATCGGTGAAATAGAATCCAAAGGTGGCAGAATTGATAAGATTTATCATTGCCCTGCTTTGAAAGATGAACGCAGCTTTTACCGAAAACCCCTTCCGGGAATGGCTATCAAGGCTAAAAAAGATTTTCCGGAAATAGAGTTCAAAAGATCTGTAATGGTGGGAGATACCCTGAGTGATATGAGATTCGGAAAGAGCATGAAAATGGTAACCGTTTTCATAGGAAAAGAGCAAAAGGTGGTTTCAGAAAACCATTCACTCATTGATTATGCTTTTGAAAGTCTTTTTGATTTCAAAGTTTTCCTGGAGAAGCAGACAATTGAGAGCCAAAACTCACGTTAAAACCATATGTTTTAGTAAATTCGTGAAATTAAATTCCATAATGAAGAAGATTTTTTATTTCGTGATTTTATTGTTGATTTTACCGCTTTTATCTTCTGCCCTCCAGGATGAACATAGCCGGAGAGATGAACAGGGTCAGAGACAAGGTCCATGGAAAGGTTATTTCAGTACCGGAAGCATCCGTTATGAGGGAAACTTTGTGGATGATAAACCCACAGGGGTATTCAAATACTTTTATCCCCAGGGTCAATTGCGGGCCGAATTGATCCATGAACCCGGAAAAGAGGCCGTTGAAGCTACCTATTATCATCGCAACAGAAGAATACTGGGTAAAGGAAAGTATATAAATCAGAAAATGCAGGGGGAATGGCTCTTCTATAATGAACAGGGAGTACTTGTAAGCGAACATCATTATGAAAATGGTAAAAATCACGGGGTTTGGAAAACTTTTTTCACCGATGGTACAGTTGCAGAAAAAGAAAAATGGGTTGTTGGTGAAAAAAACGGAAAACTGGAAAGATTTTATCCCGATGGTTCAATCTATATGATCGCAAATTACAGGAATGATCTGCTCAATGGCGAGTATTTACTCTTCTATCCCGACGGTAAACCCATGCTTACCGGAAAATACACTGAAAATATCAACGAGGGTGAATGGATATATTATACCGATGAAGGACAGGTTCAGAGAAGAGTGGTATATGAAAACGGAGTTATAACGGAAGAAAAGGTGCTTATTGAAACATATGATGAAGCCATTCCCATCAGACCCGGGCCCAGCAGGCAAGACCAACCCTGGGAACCCATAGGTTTCTGATTAATATGATCTTTTACTTTTATCAAAAGTATATTATGCCACAAACCGGATTATTTAACAAATACTGCCGTATTATTCTATTATTCTCAATGGTGTTTTCCATATATTCCTGCGAAACATCTGAAGGAGAACCTGCATATTTGGGTACAGAGTATTTTGGTCATGCTCCGGGTAAATGGGTCATTTACAATGTGGATTCAACAGTTTATGATGATTTTCTGGGGGAGGTTTTTCATTACAACTATCAGGTAATGGAAGTAAATGCCGGATTTTACAACGATAGTGAGGGCGATGAAAGCATGAGACTCGAAAGGTTCTGGCGCCCCGGTGAAAATGACAGCTGGCGGATAAAAAATGTATGGTCTTCCAGGATTCTCAGGAGTAAAGCCCTGAAAACTGAAGAAAATATTACTTACATCAAACTTGCATTTCCTTTGAGATCAGGGCAGGGCGTTGCCGGAAGTTCATGGGATGGCAATGCCTTCAACAATAAACCTGAACAGATTTACCGGTTGTTATCACTGCATGAAACCTTGGAGCTGGGAGGTCATAACTTTGATTCAACTGCCCGGGTTATGCAAAAGGATTTTGTTACCCTGATCGGCGAAGAGCTGCAATACGAGATCTTTGCGCGAAATATAGGCATGATATACAAACGATACGTTGATTTAAGTAAGGAAGTTGACGGAACCATTGTCAGAGGCGTAGATTATACTTATGAAATAGCTGATTTCGGAATGCAGGAACCGGATTAATTTCAATGGTTATTGAACTTCTGAACACTCCGGAAGTTAAATATAATTATGATTAAAAGGCTATCCATATCAATTCTGGTGTTGCTTTTCGCACTGTCATCATGGGGAAATAATCCCATAATGGTTTGGGTAGAATTTACAGATAAAGAGAATTCTCATTACTCACTTTCACGGCCTTATGAGTTTCTCTCTCAACGCGCCATTGAACGTCGTCAGAAACAAAACATTCCCCTTGATTTTTATGATTTGCCTGTTTCCCCCTATTATTTGCAAACACTTGCTGCCGATACTTCCATAGTTGTATATTACAGCAGTAAATGGTTCAACGGAGCAATGCTTAATGTCAGATACGCAGAAGCACTTCAACGACTTGATAACTATGAGTTTATCTCATACTGGGAGGATGTAAAACCACAACCTCCCTTGCCTGAGGATAAGAAACCGGAGGAAATAAATGGCAGTCAGGCTTTTGATGGTTATTCCTTTGATCCGGCAATGTTTTATGAAGAATTTCCCTACTCAATATTACATACATTCAATAATTATCCCGATTACGGAGAGGCTGAAAACCAGGTAAAATTAGTAAACGGACAAGCACTTCATGCCAGGGGTTACTGGGGACGTAATAAAGTTATTGCTGTGCTGGATGCAGGCTACAGGTCTGTTGATACACTTGGCGGTTTCAATTTTCTATGGGAACAGAACAGAATACTGGGATACCGCGATTTTGTTGATCCCGGTGGAAACGTTTTCAATTCACATCCTCACGGTACGTATGTGCTGTCGGTCATGGGAGGGCATCTTCCGGGCAAGTACTCCGGAGCTGCTCTGGGCGCATCATACTGGTTGCTGCGTACCGAAGATGCATCATCTGAGTTTCGGATTGAAGAATATAACTGGCTGGCAGGAGCTGAATTTGCCGATAGTGTGGGGGCTGATATCATCAATTCATCACTGGGTTACACCCGGTTTGATGATCCTGCTCAAAACTATGAATACAGCGATCTTGACGGACAAACCACCGTTATTGCGCGGGCTGCCAACAAGGCATTCAGCAAGGGGATACTGGTAGTAAGCAGTGCAGGCAATTATGGCGCCCAATCATGGAGATATATTGGCTCACCGGCCGATGCACACGGAGCTCTGGCTGTGGGGGGTACCAACAGTGAAGGGCAAAGAGTTAACTTCAGTTCTGTGGGTCCATCGGCCGATGGAAGGGTAAAACCTGAAGTTATGGCCCAGGGGCAGGGTGTTTCAGTTTTAAACCTGGTCGGGTCAACGGCTAATGCCAATGGTACATCTTTTTCGGCACCCCTGGTGGCGGGCATGGCTGCTTGTTTGTGGCAAAAATTTCCCAGGGCAACCAATGAGCAGGTACAAAATGCCATAATAAGAAGTGCCGATCGTTATATGATGCCCGACAGCCTTTATGGATACGGTATTCCGGATTTCGGAAAGGCTGTTGAGATTCTTCGCGGACCATATGAGAGTACTTTACCGGTTGCAATGATACTCAATAATCCCCTGGTCCCGGATTCTGCTATCAGATTCTTTGCCGAAGGAAATGAAACCATCTCTATTGATTTTATCAACAGCAGCGGGCAAAAAATCTGGACGCTGAATAATTTGGAAGTATTAAGCGGTTATAATGAAGTGAGACCATTTAGAGATATCGGAGTTCTCGCCTCTGGTATCTATATTGTCAGAATTAATTTTAAAAACAGAAGCGAGTTCATTAAAGCCATCAAACTTTAAAAATGCTTCTGCATTTCAGAATCGGAATATACACATAGCCTTTCTTTCTTAAAACCATTTTTTTTTAAGTTCAGCTTAAATTAATTCAATGAATTGATAGAAAATTGATTACAATGAATTTTCTGTCAGGATTTGTGTTTATAGTTACAATTTGACTTGCTGCAATCCGGGTAAAATTATTTTATGAGAATCTCAGGGGGATATTAGAAATTCCGGAGTGGGTAATACCGGATAAAATCAAGTTAAACTCTTTTGCTATCAATACCTGTCGGGGAGAGAGGATTGACTTCATGAGAATCTTAATTTGGAAATTTTACGGGTAATAAATGAATAATTCGCAGAGTGTTTACAAATGTAACAATCAACAGGAATAATATAAACTCTGTTTGGTTTACAAAACGAAACCATAACTTCAGATACCAAACGTGAATTCAATATATTGATTCTTACTAGACAAATAATTATAAATAACAGAAATACAGACATTTAAAAATAATGTTCACAAACGTATAATGGTGTTTTATCTGTAAAATAGTTTACATAAGTTATCAAGATAATTGTTGATATTGATAATAAAGCAAATCAGACTATTGTATTATGTATAAAACTAATAACCAGTATTTAATGGTAATTATTTAGCATATAACTTTAATTATAAATTATTATTTTCTTGTTTTGGATGTAAACATGGATAATAATCTATATGATCTTTAAGTTCCTGTTATAATGAGAGTAATTGCAATTACATAAAGCAACAATTCAATAAAATTGAAATAACATTTGTATATTCCATTCTTTTTCGTAAATTTACAATTGTATATACTGTCTTTCTTTTCAGGTGTTCTCAAATGTAAACTATAAATTGACAATGGTAAACAGAATTCAGGAAATCATCAAAAGGTATGATTTATCACCATCGAAGCTGGCCGATACACTGGAAGTTCCCAGGTCGACCATATCCCATATTCTTTCTGAAAGAAATAAACCCAGTTTGGAATTTATTCAAAAGGTTATAGATAAATTTCCTGAAATCAGTTTAAACTGGTTATTGAAAGGTGAAGGAAATATTTTTGGTAAGGAGCGTGATCTGTTTTCAGATCTGTACGATGAAGAAAATAAAGAATCAACTTCAAAAAAGGATTTTCCCGTGTCATTTCCTCCTGAGAGTGAAACAGAAAGTATATCGGTAAAGGATAAAGAATTTCCTGCTTACCATGGCAAGGAAAAAGCTCCTGAAGAAATTGCTGCAGGTACTGTAAATACTCAGGAAGAGAACATAAAAAGCAAATTGTCAGGAAAGGAAAAAATCGTCAAATTAATTGTACTCTATGAAAATGGTACTTTTGATGAGTATTTCCCCGCCTGATCAGTTTGCCTGGTGTCGATAAACAAAAAATTAATATCGTTCCAAAAGACTAAAGAAAAAATCTGCTTCAATTCTGGCATTTTCATCGGAATCGGAACCATGCACAGCATTTTCCCTGGTATTTAACCCGAATAACTTTCTAATTGTACCTTCCTGTGCTGTTGATGGGTCTGTTGCTCCGATTAGTTTGCGAAAATCTTCCACTGCATTATCCTTTTCAAGAATTGCTGCCACAATAGGGCCATTTGACATAAACTCAGTCAATGGTTTATAAAAGTCACGCCCTTCATGAATTTTGTAAAACTCCTGTGCCTGATTAAGACGAAGTCTCAGCATCTTCAAAGCTGATATCTTAAAACCTGCCATCTGTATTTTGGCTAAAATATTACCCAGGTTTCCGTCTTCAATTGCATGGGGTTTGATCATCGTAAGCGTTATTCTTCCTTTCATAATCTTTTGTTTTTTTAAGATATTATTTTATTTAACTGCCAGATTTTATTCTTACCGTATAGAAACTTATAAATATCCTATAAAAATAATTAATTTCATTGAGTTAACGAGCCCTGCAGGTTTTTTTTTACCTTTGCGTTTCTGTTTTTGCAATATATTTGTCAGATACACCCTTCACCGGGTCTTTGAAAAATCTTTTGCTTTGATTCTTTAAAACTGATATTTTGGACAAATCGCTTATAAAGGCTGTAAAGAAGCTTCTGTCAGATAAATCAAAGAAAATCGTAATCATAAGTCATGTTAATCCGGATGGTGATGCCATTGGTTCATCACTTGCGCTGTATCATTTTCTTATAAACACGGGATTTCATAACACCGTTTCCATTTCTCCCAATTCTTTCCCTTCATTTCTGGAGTGGATGCCCGGAGGTAAAAATATCATTATGGGAAATAAATCATCCACTTTAAGTGGTGAAAAAATCAGGGAAGCTGATCTGATCTTTTGCCTTGATTTTAATGATATTGAAAGAACGGAGGACCTATCAAACAGGCTCATTAAGGCCAAAGGCATAAAAATACTCATAGATCATCATCCTGATCCAAAGCCTCATTTTGATTATGTTTTATCGCAGATTTCAGCATCATCAACCGCTGAAATGATTTATGAGTTCATCACACAGGTTGAATCAGAAAAAGCTGTAACGAAAAGCATTGCCGAATGTTTATATACAGGTATTGTAACCGACACCGGTTCATTCAGTTACGGGTGTAATAATCCCCGCACTTACGAGATAGTTGCCCACCTGATATCGCTGGGAGTTGATGGTGAAAAGATACATCACCTGGTTTATGACACCTATTCGGAACATCGTATGCGCCTGCTGGGTCAGTGCCTGAGTTCCAACCTTGTGGTTATGCATGAGCAAAGCACGTCATACATATTTCTTTCAGCGGCTGATCTCAAAAAGTTTAACTACCAGGAAGGAGATACTGAAGGAGTTGTAAATTACGGCTTAAGCATCAGTGGCATTATGCTGGCTGCAATTTTCATTGAAAGGAAAGAAAATATCAAAATATCATTTCGCTCTCAGGGCAATGTTGATGTAAATATACTCGCCAGGGAATATTTTAATGGTGGGGGGCACAAAAACGCCGCAGGTGGCAATTTTAAAGATACACTGGAAAATACGATAAGGTATTTTGAAGGAATTATCAGGAACCTGAGCAAGGAAGATTTCAGGGCACTTCGGGGAGTTACAGATAATACTTAACTTTGCTTTTGTTTTATGAAATTTTTCATCGGTATGAAAATCCATATATTTCTGGTCATTTCAGCATTTTTTATCCTTTCATGCGGTTCACAGTCGGGCGAAAACCGGCAACCCGACAGGAAAGAATTGCAGGAAAATCTTCTGGGAGCCAACGTTATGCTTATTGATGCTGAAGATCAGGAAATACGCGATTTTATTGATCGCCATGGCTGGGAAATGGAAGCCACAGGCTCAGGACTCAGGTATATGATATACCACCAGGGTTCGGGACCGAAGGCCGAAAAAGACCGGATTGCATATCTGCACTATAGTGTCAGTCTGATTACGGGTGATCAGATATACTCATCAAAGGAAGATGGTGTGCGCCAATTCCGGATTGGCAGAGGAGGTGTGGAAAGCGGACTTGAAGAAGGAATTCTGCTGCTAAGGGTTGGTGATAAAGCCAGATTTATACTTCCTTCCCACCTTGCTCATGGAGTGCCGGGAGATGGTGTAAAAATCCCCAAAAGAGCTACTATTATTTATGACATTGAACTTGTTGATATTACCAGTAATTAAAACCAATAATCCATTTAAAATGCTTTTTATGAAAAAGACAGTGTATTTGATCATTCCATTAATGATCTTAATTTTTTCTGCTTGCGGATCCTCAGAGTTTAAAAGAACCGATAGCGGTCTTACCTATAAGGTACACAAGAGCAATCGTGGCAGTAAAGCTGTTATCGACAATATTGTTAAGATTGACATTGCCTATCGTTATCCTGCTGATTCTGTTTTCTTTACCAACAAGGATTTTGGCGAAGCCATGTATATCCCGGTTATTCCTTCTGAGTATTCAGGAGATATTTATGAAGGATTCCGCATGATGGCAAAGGGCGACAGTGTAACTTTCAAACTTGATGCACTCAACTTTTTTACTACAACCCAGAGAATGCCAATGGTACCCGATTTTATTCCCATGGACGACAGTGTTTATGTCGATATTCTCATTATTGAAATTTTTACCCAGGAAGAA
Organism: Bacteroidales bacterium; assembly: GCA_019429055.1. Classification (GTDB taxonomy): domain Bacteria; phylum Bacteroidota; class Bacteroidia; order Bacteroidales; family UBA7960; genus SKVR01. Next base: position 4,626 of record JAHYJP010000024.1, on the reverse strand, counting down.
TATCAGGCCTACCGCCAGAAGAAAAGAGATGATATGTTTAAAGAACAGGAAGTTGCCAGACATGAGGAGGATGGTTTGAGACAAAGGTATCTTGATGAAAACAATATAACAGTTCAGCCTGAGGAAAGTGGTCTAATTATCGTTGTTAAAGAAGAAGGTACCGGGCCAAAACCACAAAGTGGTCAGAACGTTACGGTTCATTACACCGGTACTTTGTTAGATGGAACAAAGTTTGACTCTTCAGTTGACAGGGGAGAGCCCTTTACCTTCAGACTGGGTGCAGGCCAGGTGATCAGAGGCTGGGACGAAGGTGTTTCCAGGCTGAATATAGGATCAAAAGCCCAACTCATTATTCCCTCGTACCTTGCCTATGGCGATCAGCAAAGAGGACCTGTAATCAAGCCCTATTCAACACTTATATTTGATATTGAAGTTATTGATGCCAACTGATAATCCGGTCATTTACCTGTAAGTTAAGGTTCTGGTCCGGCTATTCATCCAATTATCTTAGTCATGAAAAGAATAAAGCCCAATTTGGTTATTAAGGTTGCCACCATCATGGTATTATTTACAGCATGTTCCTTGCCGCAGCGTATAACACAACCTGTTTATACAACCGAACCTTCGGGTATACAATACAGAGTAACACACAGGGGTGATGGAAACAAACCCCTGATAAACGATATGGTATATGTCCATTACAGGCTTTTACTGGAAGACAGCACCCTTATCGATAACAGTTACGACCGGGAAGAACCTGTTTCATTCAAAATGGGTGCCGGTCAGGTTATTCAAGGTTGGGAAAGGGGCATAAGTCTTTTAAATGAAGGAGATAAGGCTATTATGATCATTCCGCCGGATCTGGCATATGGTGAAAGGGCTGTGGGCGACATTCCTGCTAATTCAACATTGATCTTTGATGTTGAAGTGGTGAAAATCGATCCTGCCCCCAAACCGCTTACTGTGCCTGCCAATGCAGATATAACAACTACAACCAGCGGGCTCAGGTATGCCGTAATTAAAGAAGGTGACGGTATGATGCTGGTCACGGGAATGAGGGTAAGGATACACTATAACGGCTTTTTTGAAGAAGATATGACCATCTTTGATTCATCATTTCAGCGTGGTGAACCCATCGATTTTACTCTCGGAAAGGGAATGGTTATCAGGGGCTGGGAAGAAGGAATTTCTAAACTTAGAGTGGGCGACATAGCCCGGCTTTGGATCCCCTATGAACTGGCATACGGTGAGCAGGGGCGTGGCCCCATACCACCCGCCACCAACTTGATTTTTGATGTGGAGGTTATTGATGCTGAAGAGGTAAAACGCCCCGAACCTTTTAATGTTGCCGGAAAAGATACTCTCGAAACAGAAACGGGCCTGAGGTATATAATAGTAAACGAGGGCAGGGGAGATTTTCCTGAAGATGGACAAATAGTCAGGGTTCACTATACGGGTTTTCTGATGAATGGAAATATTTTCGATTCATCCATTGAAAGAGGACAGCCTTTTCGATTTCTGCTGGGTCGCCGACAGGTAATTTCAGGTTGGGATGAAGGAGTAGCCCTGATGAAACCGGGTGCCCGTTTTCGATTCATAATTCCTCCCGATCTGGCCTATGGCGAACGTGCCATGGGGCCCATTCCATCCAATGCCACACTTATTTTTGATGTTGAATTGCTTAGTGTAGAATAATAACGAAATCTTAAAAATGACAATCTTACAAGTAACCTGGGAAGTAAGTCCCGAAATTTTTTCACTGGGACCATTAACCGTAAGGTGGTATGGGCTATTCTGGGCCCTTTCATTTTACCTGGGATATGAGATCATGCGCAGGATCTTTAATCGCGAAAATATGGGTCAGAATGAGCTTGACAGCCTGCTGATACACATTGCCATTGGAAGTGTGGTAGGAGCCAGACTCGGACATTGTTTCTTCTACGATTTTGATTACTATATTGCAAATCCAGTTGAGGTTCTATACATCTGGCAGGGTGGACTTGCAAGTCACGGCGGAGCAATAGGAATAATCCTTGCCATGCTGCGCTACTACAAAAAGTTCCCCGAAATCCGCTTCTTCTGGACAGTTGACAGGCTGCTAATCGTTGTAGCACTGGCTGCGTTTTTCATAAGAATGGGCAACCTTATGAACCATGAGATTTATGGCTATGTTACCGAGCGCCCATGGGGTTTTATGTTTATTGATAATGTTTCAGCATGGCTGAGAGGCGCCGATCCGGTATTTACCGAGCCCAGGCATCCAACTGCCATATACGAAGGTGCCGGCTACATCTTTATTTTTGCCAGCATGATGTGGATGTATTTTACGAGAATGCATAAACTATATGAAGGTTTTCTTTCCGGGTATTTTCTTATCACTTTATTTGTATGGCGTTTTGTTGTGGAATACGTGAAGGAAGTGCAATCACCTTTTGAAGAAAACCTTATCATAAATATGGGCCAGATACTGAGTATTCCAATGATACTCCTGGGTATTGGTGTGCTGGTGTATTCCTTCCGGCAAAAAAAGCCTGCTATAAAAACAGGGCAGATATAAATAATGATTTTTTACAATAATCCCGGGCTAACCAGCCGGGATTATTTGTATATGAGAAACATAGACGGTCTTTTTTTCAGGTCAGGAAGATTTTTTTTCCATGCTTCTATACTGAGCGTTCTGATAAATTCCTGTTCGGTGGTAAGATCACAGGCAATACATAGCTGAGTAGATGGCCCTGAATTTTTCAAAAGATCATCAAGCAAAGCATTGTTTCGGAAGGGTGTTTCCATAAAAATCTGGGTGCGGTCGTTCCTTATGGCATCCAGCTCAATCTCTTTTATTTTTCTTATTCGTTGGCTTTTCTCAATGGGAAGATATCCGTGAAAAATAAAACTTTGCCCGTTAAATCCTGATGCAATCAGAGCCAGCAAAATGGAGCTGGGTCCAACGAGTGGTACTACCGTTATATTTTTACTATGGGCATATTTAACCACCTGTTGCCCGGGATCGGCTATACAGGGGCTGCCGGCTTCGGAAAGTAATCCAATATTTTTACCATCAACAGCATTCTTGAGAAAGCCCGGAATATCCTCTGCACGCGTATGTTTGTCAAGTATATGAAATTTTACTGAATCAAAATCTTTTGTGTATCCCATAGCCCTGAGGGAGCGGCGGGCTGTACGAATGTTTTCAACAATAAACTCATCCAGTACAATAATTTCCCTGGAATTTCCTGCGGGGATCTCTTTGTCAACCGAACCTGAGCCAAGGCTTACAGGAATCAGAAACAGTTTTCCCGCTTTACTTTCTATGTTTTTGCGCAATTCAGGGTTGTTCATGAGTCTGTTCCGGATTAACTATAAATATAAGAGATCAGTGATGGTATTTTTTCTCCATCCATGGAATCCGGCGAAGATCTGTATTTCCGCCTGAAAAGATGATACCTGTCTTTTTGTTTCGGAATCTTTCCGGATTTTCCATCAATGCAGCAAGTGGAACCGCAGCTGACGGTTCTATTAAAATCTTCATTCGTTCCCAAACCAAAAACATTGCATCTATGATTCCTTCTTCTGTGGCTGTAATAATATCTTCCACATGTTCCATAATGATGGGATAAGTTTTGGTTCCGAGCGAGGTCTTTAGACCATCGGCAATAGTTTGTGGTGAATCAGACGGTATAAATTTCTTTTCCCTGAAGGATTTCCATGCATCATTGGCCATAAGAGGCTCTGCTCCAATCACCTTTGTGTTTTTAGTAAAATATTTTGCTGAGAGGATAGTTCCGCTGAGCAGTCCGCCACCACCCAGTGGTGCAATGATATAATCAGGCTCCTCATCCATTTGTTGCAGCATCTCAAAAAAACATCCTGCCTGTCCGCGAATGATATCATAATTATTGTAGGGGTGAATAAAAGAAGCTCCGGTAGCTTTGCGGACTTCTTCCAGGGTAGATTCCCGGGCTTCGAGCGTCGGTATACAGAACGTGATCTGGCCGCCATAATCTCTGACAGCATTAACCTTAACCGCAGGTGCATTCTCGGGCATTACAATGAATGCCTTCAGCCCCCTGATTTTTGCTGCCAGAGCAAGAGCCTGGGCATGATTACCCGATGAGTGGGTGCATACACCTCTTGCAGCCTGCTTTTCAGAAATTTGCATTAAAGCGCTGCTGGCACCCCTGAATTTAAAAGCTCCGGCTTTCTGAAAATTTTCGCATTTAAAGAAAAGCTCCGAACCCGTGATAGAGTTCAGGGTTTCTGAAGTAAGCACCGGGGTTTGTTTTACGATACCGGACAGTTTTTGCCAGGTTGTCCTGATGCTTTCTGAATCGGGCAGGCAGGAATTTGAAGGTGTATTCATCGCAGCATATTATTATTTACCGCCGTTGGCAATTTCCTTTGCTATTACTTCACAGGCGTCGTCGAGCATTTTATACACCTTGTCAAAACCATCATTTCCGCCATAATAAGGATCGGGAACATCCCTGTTTTCTCCGGGATGGGTTTTATTAAGGATCATTTCCAGTTTGCCTGAATCGACACCATTACGGGCTTTTGCGGCAAGATCGGAGAAATTGTAACGATCCATGGCAAATATTTTATCGAAACGATCAAAATCGCTTGTAT
>JAHYJP010000261.1 GCA_019429055.1 Bacteroidales bacterium | reverse complement strand
TTCTGAAAATGTACCCATTATTGTTCCCACCGGACCGCATTGTAAGGTATATATCGATACGAAAAAGAATAAGATGGGACACCTGTTTTAAGGTTGAGGTTGAGATGTTGAGTTATTGGGTTGTTGTTTTTTTCTTCACGCAAAGGTGCAAAGGATTCGCAAAGAACGCAGAGTTGTTTTCGTTTTTCGTGTTTTTACCGCGGTGACGGCATGACGCTAAGCCCGCAGATTTTTATTTATTTCGAGTTTCGATATTCGATATTCGTATTTTAAGTTCTTCTTTCTCCCGTTCCCGAATCGCCTGCGGCTCTCTGGACTTCGGGCTTTAGCCCTCAGCTTCCGTCTCCGGTCTTCTGACTTCGGACTTCCTTCATAAATAAATTTCCTGTGGATACTCCGCACCCATGAAATATAAGCCGCATCCGGGCACAGAGTAGCCTGCATTGCTGCGGTTTTTGCTTTTTATGATATCTTCCATCTGCTTCAGATCGATTTTTTGCAGGCCAACATCGGTGAGTGTACCCACAATAGCCCGCACCATATTCCGCAGGAAACGGTCGGCTTTGATATTAAATTTCCAGATTTGATCATCCTTTGTCCATTCTGCTTCCAGTATTTTACAGCGAAAATGATTTACCTGGGTGTTTACTTTTGAAAAGGCTTCAAAATCTTCGAAGCTGAAAAGTAATAGGGTTGCCTGCTGCATGGCATCAAAATCCAGATCTCTTTCCATAAGCCATGCACGATTTACCCAAAACGGATCTTTGCGTCTGCATATATAATAGGAGTAACTGCGGCTGAGCGCACTGAAACGTGCATGTGCATCGGGTTTCACAAGCTTTATGTTAGTTACAGCTATATCGGAAGGTATTATGCGGTTTAGCTTATAAACCAGATCCATTTCATTCAAATGGTCGGGTGAGAATACAGTGTCTAAATGGGCTGTGTAATTTATAGCATGCACTCCCGCATCTGTTCGTCCGCACCCGGTAAAACTTACCTCTTCACGTAATACTTGAGAAGCAGCTTCCGAAAGGGTTTGCTGGATAGTTACCGAGTTGGGCTGATTTTGCCAGCCATGATAGTGGGTCCCGTCAAAACTCAGTTCAATAAAATACCGGTAAATATCTTTTTTTTCCATGGATCAAATTTGTGCAAACCTAAGAAATTTTTCCGGCTTGTGGCAAGTGTTAACTTAAAGAAGGTTGTTCATTTACATATTTGTGGATTAAAAAATGGGAAAACATAAAAAATGTAAATTATGGAATATAATTCAAATATCGGTAATACAGGCTATTAGCTTGTTAATTAAGAAATAATTATTTAGTTTGATTCTAAATTAGCCCTTTTGGCAAATTTTATTAAAGAAAAAAATATTTAATTCAAAAAGCCTTCTTATATTTGGCCTGAAAAAAACAAAATCATTCATTATAAAATACACATTATTAACTAGAAAGGGAATTCTATGACAAACATTGAAGAATTAGTAAAACAACAGGCAGAAGTTCACGGCAAGACCCGTGAAAGCCTTATGCCTATTCTTCAGGCCGTAATCCGGTCAGAACGGTTTTTATCTGATGATGCCATGGTGGCCATTGCCAGGGAGTTAGACATCAGCACAGCCGACGTGTATGGCACAGCCTCATTTTACACCTTTATGGATACCAAGCCCAGGGGAAAAAACATCATCAGGGTTTGCAAGACCATTACCTGCCACATGAAAGGTAAGGATGCCGTAATAGGTGCTTTGGAAGATTTGCTGAAAGTAAAACTGGGAGATAACACATCTGACGGCAAGTTCAGTCTGCTGCAGGCCAACTGTCTGGGTTGGTGCCACAAAGGCCCGGTTATGCTCATTAATGATGAGGTTTATCCTGAAGTTACGCCTGAATCGGCAGTAGAGATCATCCAGGGATATCTCAAGCAGAAGTAATTGTTTTACAAGTTTAATTATCATTCCAAAAGCATATTATTATGGAGAACAAAATAAAAAAGGTTGACCTTATATTTGAAAAAGTGGATTATCTCGAGATTCTGGATCGTTCTTTCAAAAGATCGCAGGACGAGATCATCCTTGATATTATTGACTCCGGACTTCGGGGTCGTGGTGGTGCAGGTTTCCCAACCGGATTAAAGTGGAAATTTGCCAAAAACGAAGAAGCCGATCAGAAATATGTGATCTGTAATGCCGATGAAGGCGAGCCCGGCACCTTCAAAGACCGTGAGATCCTGACCCAGGTGCCTGAAAAAGTACTTGGCGGTATGGCGCTTTGCGGTAAAGCCACCGGAGCAAACAAAGGATATATTTACCTGAGGGGTGAGTATAACTTCCTTTTGCCACAACTTAATGCTACCATCGATAAGTTTCATGAAGATTTAAAAAACATAAACTTCGATTTCACTATTGAGATCAAATCGGGTAGCGGAGCTTATGTATGCGGTGAGGAAACCGCCCTTATGGAATCCATGGAAGGCAAGCGCGGTGAGCCCCGCAACAAGCCACCATTTCCAACCACCGCAGGTTATCTTGGCAAACCCACATCCATCAATAATGTTGAAACCCTTGTTTTTGCGCTGATGATTGCCAACGAAGGTCCTACCAAGTTTAAGGAAATGGGTACTTTCGACTCACGTGGCTCCAAAGTATTTTCTGTATCGGGCGATACCCCCAAAGCCGGTATTTACGAACTGGAGCTGGGTATGAGCCTGGAAGACTTTGTTAATGAGTTTGGCGATGGTGATACCAAGGCGGTACAAATCGGTGGTGCTTCAGGTTTCTGCGTTGCACGCAAGCATTTCAAGGAAACCGTTATCGGATTTGAAGGAATTCCCACCGGAGGTTCCATGATGCTGTTCAACAGTACACGTTCTATGTATAATATCCTGAACGATTACCTGGAATTTTTTGAGGAAGAATCCTGCGGACAATGTACTCCCTGCCGGGTAGGTTGCCAGCAACTCCTTAAGGGAATTGAAGCAGTTAAAAAGGGTATCAGACCCCCATCGTACCTGGATGATCTTCAGAAACTATCTGATACTATGCGTCTTGCATCCAAATGTGGTCTGGGACAGTCTGCTCCCAATCCTTTCAACTCAATTATTAATAATTTCAGGGAGGAGATCATTTACTAGTTTATGGCTTAGGGTTTAGGGTTGAGATGCCGCAAAATCCAAATAAACTATCCCGAACAAAAAAAATCAAAAGGAGAAAAACATATGAGTACATATAAAGTAAATCTTAAGATCAATAATCTGAATGTTTCAGTTGATGAAGGCACAACAGTTCTTGAGGCGGCTCGTCAGTTGAATTTCAAGATCCCCACATTATGTCACCACGACGACCTTTGTGTTGCCGGTAACTGCCGTGTATGTGTGGTTGAACAAGTAGGTAACCGATTGCTGCCCGCATCCTGTGCCACACCCGTTTCGGAAGGCATGGAAATTCTTACCAACAGCATGAAGGTAAGGCAGGCACGTAAAAACATCATTGAGCTTTTGCTCAGCGAACACAACGCCGACTGCACCAAGTGCTTCAAGAGCGGTTATTGCGAGCTGCAGGAAATAGCCAATGAATACCGTACTGGTGACCATATTTACCTGGATGTTAAAAACATCAATCCCATTGACATTTCATCACCATCCATCGAAAAGGATGATTCCAAATGTATCCGTTGCCAGCGTTGCGTAAGAACCTGCCACGAACTGCAGGCTGTAAGTGCACTGGCAGTTACCCACAAGGGTAAGGATATGAAAATATCCACATTCCTTGACAAGCCCATGAACGATGTGGTTTGTACCAATTGCGGACAGTGTATCAACCGTTGCCCCACCGCTTCACTGGTTGAACGCAACTACATTGACCAGGTGTTTGATGCCATTTACGATCCAAAGAAATTTGTTGTGGTGCAAACAGCACCTGCAACCAGGGTTGCCATTAGCGAAGAGTTCGGCATGGGTCCCAACAGATCAACCGGAAAGATGGTAGCAGCACTGCGCAGGTTAGGTTTTGATAAAGTGCTTGATACTGACTTT
>JAHYJP010000260.1 GCA_019429055.1 Bacteroidales bacterium | reverse complement strand
AGTTAAAGCTTCTACTGAAATTTTTGATTAAAGAGAGAATTGATTTTGTAGGGATGCAATCCCTTAGACATGGATACTGCTTTTGTAACATAACATTGGTAGATCAATCATCAAGGGATTGCATCCCTGAAGAATTTCTCTGAAAAATGAAACCGGGCAGGATTTATTATTCTACAGCAGCAGGGTTGACTGCTTTGTAAGGGATGCCATCCCTGGCTCCCACTTTTACCGCGTCTCTACGAATGATTAAAGAGAGAGATGTTTTTTTGGGGATGCAATCCCTTAGACATGGATACTGCTTTTGCAACATAACATTGGCAGATCAACTATCAAGGGATTGCATCCCTGAAGAATTTCTCTGAAAAATGAAACCGGGCTTATTTTATTATTCCACAGGAGCAGCGTTGACTGCTTTGTAAGGGATGCCATCCCTGAAATATATTAATTCCCCTTTTTTCTTGATAAAAAGAGGAGCAAAAATCAAGGCTTTTTACTATTACTTTTTTCTTAATAAAAAAGTAATCAAAAAATCAAGGCTTTGGGTGCTTCCCGACAATGCAGCGTTCGTTGTTACCGGGAACCACCCAAGGCCCTTTAAGAGGGGCTGCCTGGATTTATCTTTAATTTACAAAAATAGAAATGGATTAGATAATTTTTCTCTTAAGCCTGAAGGGCTTATATAGCATAGCCCCGGGCACCGCCCGGGGTTTAGGGTTTCCCCAAAGAAAAAAGCGCTGCACGCACCGCCGGTTGAAAGAATCATGCGGTTTTTGCAGCGCAATATTCATGGGTTAATATATCCGGAGAGAAAAAATAATTTTGTTGTTTTGCGCTCCGGATTTCAATGTAAATGGAATAACCGGTCAACAGATTTAAAGATTTTTACTTTTGGCATAGGCCAGTACCTCTTTTTCGAGGCGAACTTTTACTTCTTTCCACTTCAGATCCGGGTTTTTCAGCAGAACCGGCCAGTCAGAAAGGTCAACATCATTAAAGTAAACCAAACTTTTCAAAATATGCATATCACCCTCCTGTTTGTATTTTTCCTGGTAGTATGATAGTATACTTGCAATGGAATGGTTCTCAAGTGCAAAAAAAATGTCAATAAAGTCTTTTGACCTCTGCCCGCTGACACTTATTGCATTTATCTTCATGGCAATTATGTCTTTTTCTGATAGTAGTTTATACCCATCAAAAATAAAAGGCTCATCAAGATAGGGATACCGATGGGTGATCAAATCAACATTTACCTTGTTTATACTCCCCTTAATGGTACCTGGTGCAGTATGGTACAGCTGAACCGGATAATCCTGCTGCATCTGCTCAAGTAACCAGTTTGCATCAAAAGGTTGGTTTGTGAACAAATCAATATCAATTGATTTCCGATGTCCGTAGTAAAATGCAAGTGCAGTGCCACCGACAAGGTAAAATCCATTTAAATAATCTTTTTGTTGAAGAGACCTCAGGAGCTCCAGTGTTGAGTCTTCTGCTGTTTGCGTGTGTAGCATCTGAAAGAATCTAAGGGTATATTAAAATACAGGGAAACAAAGTTAAGGGTCTTGGGATCAATATAGTTCACCCTTTTTATCTCGTTAATAACAGCATTTTCCCCATAGTATTTGATCATTGTGGCGATATCATCAGAAGTTCCCAGTGAAAATATTCTTTCAATAATTAACCTTTTGGATTTTACAGGATGAATTTTATGAATATCCACATCCCAAAAGTATTGAGGGTGAATGAATTCCGGAATATCTGAATGCCTTTCCATAAGAGTATAAAGGTACAAAAAAAAACAGGCAGTGCAGTAAATTTGCCAAAATTCTAATGCTGCAACGCAGCTGCAGACTGGCGTCTGCAAATCTTTTTACGCTCCACTCACTTGCATTGTTACCGGGAACCACCCAAGGCCGGAATGGCAGACTCTGGCGGGAAGATTGATTTAATCTTTTTTTTGGTGGTTTTTTTCTGAGGGCCAGTTTTTTTTCACTGCCGGCAATTCTACAACTTACCCTGTAAGGGTAAAATAGTGATAGCCCCGGGTGAAGCCCGGGGTTTATAGTTTCGGAAAAAGAAAAAAGCGCTGTACCCACCGCTGGTTGTGAGAACCACACAGGTTTTGCAGCGCAATATACCCCGGTTGTATGAATCGAAAAAATACAATCTGGGTTTTATCTCAGGCCTTCAGCCTGATTATTCGGTTTATGATATTATACCCGGGGCGATGCCCCGGGCTTTGTTGTAAAAGCCTTTCAGGCTTAGTGTCCCCGTCACTAAATTATTTCGTTGTTCTACCTTGCCCTTATTTTACTAACTTTGCGCCTTCAAAAGCGATATCAATTATGATGAGAACACATACGTGCGGTGAGTTAAGGATCACCGATTCAGGGAAGAAGGTTGATTTATGTGGCTGGGTGCAGCGCTCGCGCGATCTGGGGGGTATGACCTTTATTGATTTACGCGACCGGTACGGCATTACCCAACTGGCTTTCAATATGGAAACCCGTCCTGACTTATGTAATGCTGCCCGTGAGTTGGGTCGTGAGTTTGTAATCCGGGCATCCGGTGAGGTTATTGAGCGCAGCAGCAAAAACAGGAAAAATCCCACCGGTGAAATTGAGATTCTGGTGGAAGAGCTGGAAATTCTCAATCCATCACAAACGCCACCTTTTACCATTGAGGAAGAAACCGATGGCGGCGATGACCTGCGGATGAAATATCGCTACCTGGACATTCGCCGTAATGCTGTGCGCAAAAACCTTGAGCTCCGCCATCAGATGGCCATTGAAACACGGAATTATTTAAACAATATCGGTTTTATCGAGGTTGAAACGCCGGTTTTGATCAAATCAACTCCTGAAGGTGCCCGCGATTTCCTGGTGCCATCGCGTATGAACCCGGGGCAGTTTTATGCATTGCCTCAGTCACCACAAACATTTAAACAGCTTTTGATGATCGGTGGGCTTGACCGCTACTTTCAGATAGTAAAATGCTTCAGGGACGAAGACCTGCGGGCTGATCGCCAGCCGGAATTCACGCAGATCGATTGTGAGATGTCATTTGTAACCCGCGATGATGTGCTGGAAACCTTTGAAGGGTTGGCAAAACATTTGTTCAGGGCAGTTAAGGGAATCGACCATGTTACCTTTGATCGCATGAGCTATCAGGATGCCATGAAATATTACGGCACCGATAAGCCCGATACCCGTTTCGGGATGCGGTTTGTTGAACTGAACGATCTGGCACAGAACAAAGGATTTAAGGTTTTTGATGACGCCCGGCTTGTGGTCGGCATTAATGCTCCGGATTGTGCTGATTATACCCGCAAGCAACTGGATGAACTTACCGAATGGGTAAAACGGCCGCAGATTGGCGCCAAAGGTTTGGTATATGTTAAGTACAATACCGACGGCAGCATCAAATCATCAGTTGATAAGTTTTACACACCTGAACAACTTCAAGAATGGGCCGATGCAATGGATGCGAAACCCGGCGATCTGATCTTAATACTGGCTGGAGATATCCATTCAACAAGAAAAGCCCTTGGCGAACTTCGTCTTGAAATGGGCAAACGCCTGGGTTTAAGAAAACCTGATGAGTTTGCCTGCCTGTGGGTAACAGATTTTCCTTTGCTGGAATGGGATGAAGAAACTCAACGTTATTATGCCATGCATCACCCATTTACTTCCCCGCTGGAAGAAGATATGGAGAAACTCAGTTCTGATCCCGGAAATGTTCGTGCCAATGCATATGACATGGTTATCAACGGTGTTGAAATAGGAGGGGGTTCAATCCGGATATTCGACAGAGATATACAGGCAAAGATGTTTGAAGTGCTGGGATTTACAGATGAAGAAGCCAAAGCACAGTTCGGATTCCTTATGGATGCGTTCCGTTATGGTGCTCCGCCCCACGGGGGTGTGGCCTTCGGGTTTGACCGCTGGTGTTCACTTTTCGGTGGCTCCGAATCCATCCGCGATTACATTGCATTCCCGAAAAACAACGCCGGCCGCGATGTGATGATCGATAGCCC
>JAHYJP010000023.1 GCA_019429055.1 Bacteroidales bacterium | reverse complement strand
GATCTCAATAAGTTGGCCCTTAGCGGGAAACTCGATCCGGTTATTGGACGCGATGAGGAGATCCGCCGGATTCTCCAGATTCTATCGCGTAGAACCAAAAACAACCCTATTCTAATAGGCGAACCCGGTGTAGGTAAAACAGCCATTGCCGAAGGTCTTGCCCACAGGATTATCAATGGTGATGTTCCTGAAAACCTGAAATCCAAAAAAATCTTCAGCCTCGATATGGGTGCACTCATTGCCGGTGCTAAGTACAAGGGTGAATTTGAAGAACGTCTTAAAGCGGTTATCAAAGAGGTTGTTTCATCTGATGGGGAGGTAGTATTGTTCATTGATGAAATTCATACTCTCGTCGGAGCCGGCGGCAGTGGTGAAGGAGCTATGGATGCAGCCAATATTCTCAAACCCGCCCTGGCACGCGGTGAACTGAGAGCCATTGGAGCCACCACCCTTAAAGAGTACCAGCGATATTTTGAAAAAGATAAGGCGCTGGAACGCCGTTTCCAAACCGTAATGGTTGACGAGCCTGACCGCACAGATGCTATTTCTATTCTGCGAGGCCTTAAAGAACGATATGAGACCCATCACCAGGTAAGGATAAAGGATGAGGCCATCGTAGCCGCTGTTGATCTTTCACAGCGCTATATATCTGACCGTTTCCTGCCTGACAAGGCCATTGATCTGATCGATGAAGCAGCATCAAAACTCAGGCTCGAAATTAACTCAGTACCTGAAGAACTCGATGAAGTGGAAAGAAGGATCAGACAACTGGAAATTGAAAAAGAAGCTATCAAGCGCGAAAAAGATGAGCAAAAACTCAAAGAACTCAATGAGATCCTTGCAAATCTTTACGAAGAGAAAAATCTTTTAAAAGCTCGCTGGGAAAGTGAAAAGGAAGTTGTTGACGGAATACAGAAACAAAAGAAAGCACTTGAGCAATTAAAATTTGAGGCCGATCAGGCAGAAAGAAACGGAGATTTCGGCAAAGTAGCAGAAATCAGATATGGTCATATAAAAACAGCCGAAAGTGAACTTGAAAGGCTCAATCAGAAGCTTCATGAAATGCAGTCATCAAAAGCGCTTATAAAAGAAGAAGTAGCCGCTGAAGATATTGCCGATATTGTATCACGCTGGACAGGCATACCCGTGAGCCGCATGCTGCAAAGCGAAAGAGAAAAACTACTGAAACTGGAAGATGAACTGCACAAACGGGTGGTAGGTCAGCAGGAAGCCATTGAAGCCGTTTCAGACGCCATAAGAAGAAGTCGTGCCGGATTGCAGGATCACAAAAAACCTATCGGATCGTTTATTTTCCTGGGAACCACCGGAGTGGGAAAAACCGAGCTGGCAAGAGCCCTTGCAGAGTTTCTCTTTAACGATGAAAATGCCATGGTTCGTATTGACATGTCAGAATACCAGGAACGTCATACCGTAAGCCGGCTCATTGGTGCACCTCCCGGATATGTGGGTTACGAAGAAAGTGGCCAGTTGACTGAAGCCGTGAGAAGAAAACCCTATTCGGTAATTCTGCTCGATGAAATTGAAAAAGCCCATCCTGATGTTTTCAATATCCTTCTGCAGGTGCTTGATGAGGGGCGTCTTACAGACAATAAAGGCCGAACCGCTGATTTTAAAAATACCATAATCATTATGACATCCAATATGGGTTCATCACTCATTCAGGAGAACTTCGAAAAAATGGCTGAAAGCAATCATGATGAGATACTGGAAAAAACGCGGCTGGATGTTACCACCTTACTAAAAAAAACCATTCGACCCGAATTTCTGAACCGGGTAGATGAGATCATTATGTTCAAACCGCTCGATTTCGATGAAATCCGCGATGTTGTAAAAATACAGATCGAAAGGGTTAAAGACATGCTTTCTGAAAACGGTATGCATCTTGAAATCAGCGACTCAGCTATAAACTGGGTGGCAAAGGCCGGTTTCGATCCTCAATACGGAGCGCGACCTTTAAAAAGAGCCATTCAGAAATATATTCTCAATCTTCTTTCCAAAGAAATTCTGGCAGGAAAGATCACGCGAGACTCAAACATCCGCATAGAAGAAAGGGATGATGAGTTGACCTTCGAAAATATTTAAGAAAATTCAGGTTAGCGGCAAATTTTCAGTATCTGAGTATTGCAGCTATTTTGTGGTATTTTCCCATGGTGCCGTTGTCAACAAAAACAACCCTTCCCCCTTTATCAACAACTATTTCGGCCACTTCATCAACGGCATCGGGCATAATATCCTTATCTGAAAAACCACTTGTATCCAGAATGATATTATTATCAGCTCCGGGAGCTGCACTTGTATGATAATCTTCTTCAACCACCAGTATATTTATCCTGCCTTCATTGGCAAAGCGCCAAACCTCAGTAATGCCTGATGCAAGTTTCTGGGCACTTATGGCATTCTGAATTTCATTTAATGCTTTATGCCTTATATGTTTATTTTTTTCTCTGACCAGTCCCCATGCTTTCTTACCCAGATCGTGCACCGAAGTAGCTTCGTAATTTCCTTCCAGTTGCTCATAAATAATATCCTTCGAATCAGCAGCCTCGCGGTAAAGTGACAGGTTTTTCTGCACACCGGCAATTACAAGCTTGGTATCACCATAATGATAATTAGTAAGAAAAGTCTTATCAACCCGGTTAAAAAACTCTTTGATCTGCTTTTTCTTTTCCCTGGAAAAATCGGTGGAATTCAACTCAAGCATTTCAAATTCACTTTGCATGGGAAACCCATTCTGGGTAATTTCAGTGGCATCATCCCTGAAACAAGAGATCAAACGTGCACGATGAAGGCTTAAATCCAGCAAAAAGTAATTCGTACCCCTGTTTACACTCTTAATCAGATCACGTGTGGCAAAGGTCTTGTCAATAATTACCCTTTCTTTTACTCTGAAGGGAATATCAACCATTTGTTCAATATCCTTATTTACAAAAAGAGCAAGTCCATCAAGTGTGCGGCTGATATCAACCCCTGCCACCAGCTTTTCGATTTTCTCTATCAGACCTTTGGACTCACGTTTACCCAATTCTTTCTCAAGCATTTCCGATGCCTGTCTGACCAGCTTCTTCAGTCGAATGGCATTTTTCTGATTATCAGGTGCAGTACGATGAGTGGGAAGCAAAATAGAAACACATGGGTACTCCTTAACTTCCATCAGTTTGTTTAATAAGTTCTTGTCCATATATGTGATTTTTAAATGAGAAGTGTACAATCAATTATCGAATATAGCCAAATCCACGGCCAAAGTCAAATCATTTAATACTTATTAGCTAATGAACCCTTTTGAGAACAACCTGTGCCCTAATGTTAACAAAACTTAGTAATTTTTGATGGGCAGGCCAATATGGAAATAAAAGTTATATTTTTGCATTTCAGGAAAATGGAATAAAAATTCGAAATTTTGAACTTACCTTTCTTCATAGCCCGAAAAATGGGGGCAGAAAAACCAAAGCTTACAGGGCTGGTAAAGGCAATAGCCATACTTTCCATTTCATTGGGGCTGGCTGTAATGATCATTGCAGTATCTGTAGTTACAGGATTTCAGGATGAGATCCGCAACAAGGTAATCGGATTTGGTTCTCATATTCAGATCACTAATTTCGATTATAATGTATCCTACGAGGCAAGACCCATAAGCAAACTGCAGGATTTTTACCCTGATCTTAAAAATGAAGAAGGAATAAAACATATACAGGTATTTGGTACCAAGCCCGGTATTATTAAAACTGATGATGAAATTCACGGTGTAATTTTCAAAGGGATCGGGGATGATTTTCACTGGGATTTCTTTCGTGAAAAACTTAAACAGGGTAACATACTAAATATTACCGATACCGCCAGAAGCGACCAGATCATTATTTCTGAATATATCTCCAGACTATTGCAACTCAATATCGATGATATTGTATTTGTATATTTTATTCAGGACCCACCCAGGGTACGACGATTCAATGTGGCGGGCATATATGAAACGGGTCTAGAAGAGCTGGACAGAATTTTCATACTTGGCGACATCGGTCATTTACAAAGACTCAATGACTGGACACCAGACCAGGTAGGAGGTTTTGAGGTGTTGATTGACAACTACCGCCAGATGGAAAGGATGAATGAACTGGTAATGGACAACATACCCTATACACTCACATCCAGAACCATCAGGCAGGTTTATCCTCAGATTTTCGACTGGCTGGCTCTGCTGGATATGAATGTTTATGTTATCATTATTATCATGATACTTGTGGCAGGTATTAACATGATAACAACTTTGCTGATTTCAGTTCTTGAAAAAACGAACCTTATCGGGATCCTTAAAGCCCTGGGTTCTGATAATAAACTGGTACGCAAAATATTTTTATATCATGCAGGATTTCTTATCATCAGGGGGTTGTTGCTTGGCAATCTGCTGGGGATAGGACTTGCATTGCTTCAGCAAAGATTCGGTATAATAAAACTATCGCAGGAATCATATTTTGTAGATGTGGTACCCATTAATTTTGATCTTTTTTATATCCTTGCCATCAACCTTGGTACATTTGCTATATGTATGGCTATGCTTGTTATACCCAGTTTTATTATAGCAAAAGTTTCGCCGGTAAAAGCAATTACTTACCGGTAATAAAAAAAGCCTGCCCTAAAGCAAGCTTCTTTGTCAATCTTTTTGGGGAAATTTTTTCAGTAGAATAGCAATCCGATACTGAAAATGATTTGCCTCGGGCGGGTATCAAATACAAAGGTTGAATTACCAATGCTGATTTCCTCACTATAATTGCTTAAACTACCTTCATATTTAAGGTCAAGGACAATATTCCCGATATCCAGCCCTACGCCAAACTGATATCCGTAGGTTAAAGAATTAAACTTTTCAGAAAGATTTGTATCACCTGTGTAGTATTCCGAATCTAAAATATTGGATGAGTTTTCCACTATATATGAAGCAACCGGACCCAATCCCAAACGAATTGGCCCTCCTCTCAAACCCAGTAATACAGGAAAATCAATTTTAGAAAACCTTTGTATAAAGAAAACATCTCTTTCCTGATCGGGATGCTCATAGCGAAAGTGATTTCCTGAAGAAACAAACAGCAACTCAGGTTGAATAAAAAAACCGGAAAATTTGGCCTGTGTAATCAAACCGATATGAAACCCGGTGTAAGAATCAGGCAAAGCCTCAATGCGTGCATTGTTAACTTCGTAAGTTTTTACCGGCAGAGAGGTAAAATTCAACCCCCCTCTTAATCCCACTGAAAACTGTGCACTTAATGACTGCATTGTAAAAAGCAGGATGATAACCAGAAAATATCTTTTCATTGAAATCTGTTTTGATTAAAATATTTTTCAGGAAAACTCTAACTCTTCAGATTTATTGCCATTAAGACTGTGATTCATACAAAATTTTGAGTTTTTCTTCCAGTATGGCAATATCGGTTTTAGCCGTCTGTATCTTATTCTCAAACTCCGACTTCAGCACATCAGCTTTTTTCGATGAGGCAAAGAACCCGATATTATTTTCCCAGAGCTTGATATCATTTTGCAACGCATTGATCTTGTTCATCAGGAATGCCCTCTCCTTATTGATAATATTATCAGCATGTGGCGAGTTTTTAAGGTTCTCGATCTTATTTTTAAAGCCAATGGTAGATTTTGCCTTCCGGCTAATATTCAGCTTATCGAACTGATCATTAATGGTTTTCCTGAATTCATTCTGGATGGCATCTTTTTGCTTTATGGGCACATGACCGATTTCCATCCACTCACGCTGAAACTCTTTAAGAATATTGAGATTATCGGTATTATCCTTAGAGTAAGGGTAAGTTTTGATTTTCTCAATAAGTTCTTTCTTTTTACGATAATTCTCATCCTGTTTCTCACCAATATTTGAGAAATATTCTGACTTGCGGTGGAAAAACTCATCGCAGGCAGACCTGAATCTTTTCCATATCTTATCAGAAAATTTCCTTGGTACAGGACCTATTTTTTTCCATTCCTGTTGCAGTGCAATCAATTCATCAGTGGTGCGTTTCCAGTCTTCGCTATCTTTAAGTGCTTCAGCCTGTAAACAAAGGTTAACCTTCTGGTTATAATTTTCAGATTGCTCATCTTTGTATGTCTGGAAAAATTCTTTTTTCAGCTTGAAGAAGGTATCCAGTGCCGTTCTGAATCTCACCCAGACTTCATCATTAACCTTTTTCGGAGCAAATCCAATAGTTTTCCAAACCTTGAAAAGTTCATTGATCTTATCGGTATTTGCCTGCCATTCTTTTGGCGACTTAAGAGCTAATTCGGAGAGCTGCTCAGCCTTTTCGCATAGAACAATTTTGGCTGCGTAATTTTTATTCTGATCTTCTCTCAGCTCATCATAATATTTTTGTCTGTGCTCATTGAGCGCATCACTGGCTGCTTTGAAACGATCCCAAATCTCATCTTTTTTATCTTTGGGCACAGGACCGGTTTCTTTCCAGGCTTCATGAAGTTTTTGCAGCTTCTGGAAGGATTTATTAACAGATGTTTCCAGTAGTAATTCCTCCGCTTTTTCGCAAAGTTCGGTCTTGGCTTCCAGGTTCTTTTTCAGATCCAGATCTCTGAGCTCCTTGTTGATCTTAACTTTGTCGAAGAATTTTTCAACCAGAAAATGATAATTATTCCAGAGGGTGTTATTTGCTGATTGGGGTACAGGACCTATTTCACGCCATTTTTCCTGCAGTTCTTTAAAAACATCGTAGGTCTTTTTGAGCTCTTCTTCTGATTCAATCAGTTGGCGTAATTCTTCCAGAATTGCTTCTTTTTCCTTAAGATTATCATGTTTCTGTTTTTCAAGGGCCTGATCATAAACAGATTTTTTCTGTTTGTAAATGCCAAATGCCTTGTCAAAACGCACCACCAGTTCATCAACTATTTCGGGCAGGTCTTCAGTACCAGGATCAGAATCAGTTTGAGTTTTTGAAATGTTCTTTTCATAGTCGCTCAGGCTCTGTTCCTTGATATGATTGCGAAATGCAACTTTTATAAAACCAATATGTTTGCGGATATAGTTAATATCATCATGTTGCACCAGAGCTTCAAGTGCTTCAACCAGCTCTTTTTTGGAAAGGGTTTTATATTTTTCGGCAAGATCTTCGTCGCTTTCGTGTTCTTCATCTTCATCGTCTTCTTCCACAGCCGGACTTTCCTTCTCAACCTTCTGTTTTTCTTTTTCCTTTACTTCAGACCTGGAAGTTTTTTTTGTGGATTTCTTCTTCCCATCTGCTGCTTCCTTTACATCGGATTGTTCATCAACCGTTTCCTCAGTTACTGATTTTTCAACTTCATTTACAGGTGAAGTTTCACCAGATACTTCCGCATCCACAGCATCATTTGCACCTTCAACATCATCAGTGTTTTCTTTTTTCAGGGATTCTGATTCTGACGACAACTCATCTGTACTTACTTCTGCCTGCGGCTTTGCATCAGCGGTTGATTCTTCTGCCCCGGCAGATTTATCAACACTTTTTACTTCGTCGGTTTCTGGTTTGTTCTTTTTAACTTTCTTTTTATCAGAAGCTTTAGGATCTACATCATTTTGTTCCGATTTCAGGTTCTCTGCCCCGTTTTCATTTTTATCATTTTCAGAATCGGGGTTAAGCAGCTCTTTATTTTCCATCAAAATAACAATTAATAATTACTAACTAAAGTTAAGGAAGAATACATCGTAAAACTGCATGATAATCATGTGCGGAAAGACAGCAGTTTTATATTGATAATCAACTGGTTTAAAAAATGCCCACAAAAATACAAATATAATTTCAAAGGCAAGCGCAACAGGTGCTCAAATATGAATAAAAATGAGTGTTTTCAGGTAGTTCAAATTTTATCGAGCCCTTGTTCAAGGTCTTTGATAATGTCTTCAATATTTTCTATGCCTACCGAAAAGCGAACCAGTCCATCAGTAATTCCGGAGCTCTCGCGCGATGCTTTATCCATTTTTGAGTGGGTCATGGATGCGGGATGCTGAATCAGTGATTCAACCCCACCCAATGAAACTGCCAGTAATGAAAGCTTAACGGAATTGATTAGGGTTTTTCCGGCTTCAATTCCCCCATTAAGTTCAAAACTGATCATGCCACCGGGGCCATTCATCTGCTTTTGAGCCAGTTCATATTGCGGGTGAGATTTAAGGCCTGGAAACTTAACCCATTTTACTTTGGGATGATTTTCAAGGAACTCAGCTACTTTAGTGGCATTTTCCTGCGACCGGTCCATTCGTAAAGAGAGCGTTTTCAATCCCCGGATTACCATATAAGCCTGGTGCGGATCCATGTTGCACCCCAGTGTAACCATCATGGCTCTTACCTGATCATATAATTTTTTTTCCTTTGCAATAATGATTCCACCTACAATATCAGCATGACCGTTAAGAAATTTGGTTATGGAATGGAATACCAGGTCAAATCCAAAGTCGAGCGGTTTTTGCAGGTAAGGACTGCAAAAGGTATTGTCGGCCACTGTAATGAGATTATGTTCCTTAGCGATTTTTACAACCTCTGCCAGATCGGTAATATCCATTGTGGGATTGGCAGGCGTTTCAATAAAGATCATTTTGGTGTTGGTACGAATAGCTTTCCTGATATTCTCCGGATTGCATGTATCAACATAGGATGATTCCACTCCGAACCGGGAATAATGTTTTTCCATTACCACCCTTGATGGGCCGTAAACTGCGGCAGTACTTATCATATGAGCACCTTTTTCAAGCAGTGCCATATAAATGGTATTTACTGCTCCCATTCCGGAGCTGCAGGCCACACCCCGGTAACCGTTTTCAAGTTCGGCTACCAGATCTTCCAATGCACCGATTGTGGGATTGTTGATCCGGGTATAAATAAAACCATCGTCTTCACCTGCAAAACAGGCTGCACCATGCTCTGCACTTTTAAATTTAAATGTAGAAGTTTGATAAATTGGTACTGTAGCACTGCCAAACTGATCTTCAAAGGCTCCTGCATGAATAAGTTTGGAATCGAAGCCAAGGTCTTTTGTTTCCATAATATTGATTTACAAGTTTTATAATACGATTGTGCCCCCGCACTTAAATGCACCGGGGGCAATAAAAAATTCTCACAAATACTGATATCCCTGGAATAATACCATCAGAAATCATCCATATCGAGCATAACCAGAGTGCAATCTTCCATAACCTGAATACCTTCAGCACTTGCCATTTTATCAAGCTTGGGGTTATAGCTCCCGGGATTAAAAATTATTCTTTTAGGCTCAAGCTCCAGGATATAATCCAGGTAAGGTTCCTGTTTCTCAGGATTCAAATACATGGTAACAGTATGCAGGTCAGGAATATCAATCATTTCCTTAGTAATCTTAACAGAATCTATTTCTGCTTCCACTTTACCTATGGCCACAACCTCATGTCCGTGAGAAAGCAATTTCTTAACTGCTTTGTAAGCATATCTAGTGGGCGTAGGACTTGCTCCTAGCACCAATGTTTTTTTGCTCATAATGCTGCAAATTTAGAATATTATTTGCTGGTAACAATAGAAAATTCAGGTGCATTTGTAATGTGTTTCTTAACCGTACACGCACCGGCAGCTTTAACTACAGCATCACGGTATTTATCAGGAAACTCCTGAGGCAACCGAATATCAATATCCATCTTTTCAATCATTCTGCTTTCAGAATTGCGGTGGGTTGTCATAAATACTTTAATACCCTCCTCCAAAAGTTTGCGTTGCTGACAGAACGATTTAACATACCAACCCGCACATGCACCAATGCTGATAAGGAAAAAGTCAAATGGTGAGGGTGCAGAATTTTCACCACCTGCCTTTTGCGGCTGGTCAGTAATTATCTCAAACCCTTTATATTTTGCTGTTACTTTCTGGTTTTCTCCCAGAATAATCTCCATTTCCATAGTATCTTTAATTGAAATTTTTAAAACAATTCTCTTGACATAATTTTACAATTAACAATTCAATTTATAGAATAGTTTAGCTTTCCTATACCGGCCATCTTTTCCTGAGTGCTTCCAGGAACCATTCAGGAGCCTGACAGGGCCTTCCGCTTTTTATATCTACAAATGCCAGTGTGGTTTCACCCTGGTTTATAAGTTTATTTTTCTCGTTGTAAACTTCATAAAAAAAGTGCATCCTTGCTTTGGGAAACTCTTTTACTATGGTACGAACAGTAAGTAAATCATCGTAATGTGCAGGTCTGATATATTTAAGTTGCATGGAAGCAATAGGCATCATTACCCCTTTTTCTTCCATCTGCCGGTAGGTCATACCCAGTTTGCGCATGGCTTCTGCCCGGCCCACTTCGTAATAGGCAGGATAATTGCCATAATATACATAACCCATCTGATCTGTTTCTCCATATCTTACCCTAATCTGAGTTTCGCTTATATACATATTTTTGTTTGGTTCAGGTTATTAAAATTCCAGCCGTTTTACATAAACAAAACAAGGCTTACTGCCATTAGTGCCATACCTGCCATTAAACCATACAAAGAAAGATGGGGCTCGCCATACTCCCGGGCGGCAGGAAGCAACTCATCTATGGAAATAAAAACCATAATTCCGGCTACTGATGCAAAAATAAAACCGAACAAAATATCATTCAAAAACGGCATCAGGATCAGGAATCCGAAAATAGCTCCCAAAGGTTCAGCCAACCCAGACAAAAAGCTGTATTTGAATGCCTTTTTCCTGCTGCCTGTGGCATAAAAAATGGGCACCGAAATAGCAATACCCTCAGGAATATTGTGGATAGCAATGGCAATGGCAATGGGCAAACCCAGTTTAATATCCTGCAATGCAACAATAAATGTAGCCAGGCCCTCCGGAAAATTGTGTATGGCAATGGCAAAAGTCGACATTACACCCATACGATAAAGTTTTTTCTTCCTGATATCCTCCGGGCTGGGATCCAGATCTTCTACCTTTCGGATCTCATGGGGGTTTTCGAAGCTCGGAACCAGTCTGTCAATAACTGCTATCAGAAGCATTCCGGCAAAGAAACCCAGAATGGCCATCAGGTAGGCATTTCGTGCAGGCAGGTCATCAGCCATTACATCAATACTTTTGGGCACGATCTCCATAAAGGAAATGTAAATCATAACACCGGCCGAAAAACCCAGCGACATGGAAAGAAAACGGGTATTTGTGTTTTTTGTGAAAAAGGCTATTGCACTTCCGATACCGGTAGATAAACCGGCAAATAATGTCAGCCCGAAGGCCATCAAAACATTATGACTATCACTAAGTTGAGAGAGTATATCAGACAATTCCTGTAGTTTTTACGTAATTAAAACAATATTAAATTTGAACCAAATAACCAGAATCAGCTTGCCGAAAGTGCGAAGCTGCTTCGGCAAATAGTTGTAATTTCCTTTACAAGCGAATCAAAATCATAACCGCATTCTTTATGCAATTCAGGCAGGGAGCCATGCTGAACAAAGTAATCAGGAATCCCCATCCTCTTAACCCTGGCCTGATAGCCCTTATCAGCCATAAACTCAACAACTGCAGATCCCATCCCACCTGCAATTGCGTTATCTTCAATGGTAATAATTTTATCAAAATTTTCGAAAACTTCGTGCAGCAGCCTCTCATCAAGGGGTTTGACAAAACGCAGATCATACATAGCTGCACTGATTTTACTATGGGTTTCAATGTAATCGCAGGCTTTTAGGGCTTCATTACCCACCGGACCCAATGATATTATTGCCAGATCTTTTCCATCTCTTAATTTCCTGCCCCTCCCGATCTGAATTTTCTCAAAGGGTGTTCTCCAGTTTTTCATCACACCGTTTCCACGGGGATATCTGATTACCATCGGACCTTTGGGATTATCCTGTGCCGTGTACATGAGATTTCGCAATTCCTGCTCATTCATGGGCGAAGCAATAGTCATATTGGGAATGCATCGCAGAAATGAAAGATCAAAAGCACCATGGTGGGTAGGTCCGTCTTCACCCACGAGTCCTGCCCGGTCAAGACAAAAAACGACCGGTAAATTTTGCAGTGCAACATCATGAACAGCCTGATCGAATGCTCTTTGAAAAAACGATGAATAAATATTACAAAAGGGTATCAATCCCTGTGCTGCCAGACCTGCTGAAAAAGTAACAGCATGCTGCTCAGCAATTCCCACATCAAAAGCTCTTTTCGGAATGGCGTTCATCATGATATTTAAGGAACAACCTGAAGGCATTGCAGGTGTAATACCAACTATTTTTGGGTTTTTTTCTGCCAGTTCAAGCAAGGTTTTCCCAAAAACAACCTGGTAACGTGGCGGTTGATTTTTTTCGCAGGGGGCTATTTTTAACTCACCGGTATGCTTGTTAAATAAACCGGGAGCGTGAAACTTGGTTTGCTCTTTTTCGGCTTGCGGAAAACCTTTGCCTTTTACCGTAATTACATGAAGAAGCTTTGGTCCTTTGATATGCTGTAAATCATTCAGTACCTTGGTCAAATGCTGAACATCATGCCCGTCGACCGGCCCAAAATATCTGAAATTCAATGACTCAAACAGGTTGCTTTGCTTAAGCAAAGTAGTTTTTATAGCATTTTCAAGTTTCTGAATCAAACCCCTGGTATTGGGACCATAGCGGCTTATTGAACCCAGTGCATTCCAGATATCATTTTTGAGTCTGTTGTAAGTGCGCGAAGTAGTAATGTCGGTAAGATATTCCTTAAGCGCACCCACATTCTTATCGATGGCAATCCCATTATCATTAAGTACTACAAGCAAATTTGCATTGGCAACACCTGCATGGTTTAATGCTTCAAATGCCATTCCTGCGGTCATGCTGCCATCGCCTATAACAGCAATATGATGACGATCCTTATTATTCTGAAGGTCGCTTGCAATGGCCATTCCAAGGGCTGCAGAAATACTTGTTGAAGAATGACCTGTGCCAAAAGCATCATAAGGACTTTCGCTCATCTTTGGAAACCCGCTTACACCTCCATATTTGCGGTTGGTATGAAAAACATCTCTGCGCCCGGTAATGATCTTGTGAGCATAGGCCTGATGGCCTACATCCCATATCAGTTTATCATAAGGTGTGTTGAAAACATGATGCAAGGCTACAGTAAGCTCAACAACACCAAGGCTTGCACCAAAATGTCCGGGATTAATACAGGCTGCATCAATGATAAACCGGCGCAGTTCATCGCAAAGCTGAATCAACTGATCAAGGTTAAGACCTTTCAGATCGGTGGGAGATTTAATGGTTGATAGTATATCGCCAGATTCTGGTGTCATCTGATGCCGCAGGTAATTTTTGTTTACAAAAATTTCCTACAAAAGTATAAAATTAAAGGTTCATTAAAAAGCATATTAACCAATTGGATATAATGTTGCCTATCATTTTGCAGCTTATTCATAGTACCAAATTCTTTCAGTGATTTATCATCCCCATTTATGGGGATTTTAATGGCAGTATTCACCCATGACCCTTTTTTTCCATAAATTTGCCTGAATTAATTCAATCTAAATAAAGATTAGTTGCAACTGAGGAATTGATGGTCAGTTCCTTGTTTTACTTTTACAGGATCCGGTTATGACTTTATTGGAGCTGAAAAACGGCGAAAAGGGAATCATTCTCAAGGTGAAAGGAAGGGGAGCTTTCCGCAGAAGAATCATTGAAATGGGTTTTGTTGCCGGGAAAACAGTTGAAGTAATCAAAAAGGCTCCCTTAAAAGATCCCATTGAATACAGCATTATGGGTTATAATGTTTCGTTGCGCAGCAGTGAAGCACAACTCATAGAGGTAATGCCCCTTGACAAGGAAAGAGATTATAAAAGTCCTGATTTTGAAGGAGTAATTGTAAGTGAAGGATTCAAGGTTACCCGGCAAAACGGCCGCAACATCAATGTTGCCCTGGTGGGTAATCCCAATAGCGGAAAAACAAGTTTTTTCAACCATGCCTCGGGCTCCCGCGAGCGGGTTGGGAATTACAGTGGTGTTACGGTAGATGCCAAGCTGGCATGGTTTAAACAAAAGGGTTATCGCTTCAATATTACTGATTTACCGGGCACCTATTCCATTTCGGCCTACACACCTGAGGAATTGTTTGTAAGAGACTTCATTACCGAGAATCTTCCGGATGTGGTAATCAACATAGTTGACGGATCCAATCTTGAAAGAAACTTATATCTTACCACTCAGCTCATCGATATGGACATCAAGGTTGTGATGGTTCTAAACATGTTTGACGAACTGGAAAAGAAGGGTGATAAATTTGATTATGACTCGTTGGGAAAAATGATTGGTATTCCCATAATTCCTGCTGTAAGTTCCAAAGGTAAAGGCATAAGGGAAGTATTCGACAAAGTAATTGAAGTATTTGAAGATAAGGATAAAACACAAAGACACATCCATATTAATTATGGTGAATCTTTTGAAAAATCGCTGAAATACATCCAGGACAAAATTAATGCTCAGGGCAACCAGCATTTAACTGACAGGGTTTCTACCCGGTATCTTGCGCTAAAACTTCTGGAAAAGGATCCTGAGATTTCTGCAAAAATTGTCGAGAACTGCCATAACCACAAGGATATTCTTGAAAGCACCGAAAAGGAGGTTAAAAAACTGGAGGATGTATTCAATGAAAGTACAGATACACTCATAACCGACCTGAAGTACGGTTTTATTGCAGGTGCACTGAAAGAAACTCTTGAGCCCGCCGAAAGTGAAAGACGCAAAAGCAGCGAAATAATAGATACACTTATTACGCATAAACTTTTCGGTTTCCCCATTTTCCTGTTCTTTATGTGGGTAATGTTTTCGGTTACTTTTTTTCTGGGCTCCTACCCTATGGGATGGATAGAAACCGGAGTGGAAAATCTGAGTGCATATCTTGACGCTACAATGCAGTCCGGGCCGCTGAAAGACCTTCTGATAAACGGAGTAATAAGTGGTGTAGGTGGCGTAATTGTATTCTTACCCAACATAGTACTCCTTTTCTTTTTCATAAGTTTAATGGAGGATACGGGTTACATGTCGCGGGCTGTATTTATTATGGATAAGCTTATGCACAAAATTGGTCTTCATGGCAAATCATTTATACCCATGCTCATGGGCTTTGGCTGCAATGTTCCCGCTATTATGGCCACAAGAACTCTGGCCAACCGCAACGACCGATTGCTTACCATGATCATTAACCCTTTTATGTCGTGCAGTGCACGCTTGCCCGTGTATGTTCTTTTCATCACAGCATTTTTTTCCAGCTACCAGGGAACCATATTATTTCTGATTTATGCCCTTGGAATTGCCACAGCAATATTTTCAGCCATATTATTCAAAAAAACCATTTTCCGCGGTGAGGAGGTACCTTTTGTAATGGAACTCCCCCCTTACAGAGTGCCTACCCTAAAGGCAACTATTATGCACATGTGGAGCAAAGCTGTACATTATCTGAAAAAGATCAGCGGAATCATACTCGTAGCATCCATCATCATATGGGTGCTTGGATATTTCCCTTATGGTTTTGAATACAACCGAAAGCTTGAAGTTCAGAAGAAGGAAGTAAAAGCCCGGTATGAAGTATTGCTTGCAAACTTTCCCGAGATTTCTCAAAGTGAGCACGAAAGTATTATTGATGAACGTGATGCAATTCTTGACAACCTCAAATCATCCGTATTACAGGAGCGACAGGAAAACAGCCTCATTGGCAACCTGGGCCGGTTTATTGAGCCTGCCATGGCTCCTTTGGGATTTGACTGGAAAATGAGCATCAGTCTCCTTTCCGGACTGGCTGCCAAGGAGATCGTTGTGAGTACCATGGGAGTTCTTTACCAGGCAGATGAAAATGTGCAGACCCACAGTGCATCTCTCACTGAGAAATTACAAACCCAAACCTACACCGAGGGTCCAGGACAAGGAGAAAAAATATTTACACCCCTGGTGGCACTTTCATTTATGATTTTTGTTTTGCTTTATTTCCCCTGTATTGGTGTGCTGGCAGCAATCATAAAAGAATCGGGGCATTGGAAGTGGGGAGTATTTACTGTATTTTACACTACCGGAATTGCCTGGCTGGCTTCATTTTTCCTTTTCCAGGTGGGAAGTTTGATGGGTTACTGACTTTAAAGAGATTTCAAAATGGCTCAATGGATTCTTACCATATTGATTGTTTTAGCAGCCCTGTATTATGCGGTTTACAGGGCAATAAAATATTTCAGGAAACCGAAGGTAAAGGCCGAAGATTGTGCAGGTTGCAGCAGCAATTGTGATCAATGCCCCCTGGTTAATGACCTTAAAGGAATAGGCACAAGAAAAAATTAATGCAGTCGTAAATCAATTTCCAGATTATTTACTTCGTAACAACGCAGTTCGCACATCCTGTAAGTTGAAACTTTTATCCTGCCTCCGTTAATTGCTAAAACTGTTGAAGTCCCATCCTTATAAGTTGCCTTAAAGGAATAATCCTTTTCAGGAGTAAGAAAATAATTAAAGGTTCGCATCCTGATAGTATCTTCCCTTACCAAACGACCATTTTCAAAATTCCCTTCATATAATCTGACCGGTACATAGGGATTCTCCTGATTTATGGATAATAATATAGTAATTCTGCCGGTTTGAGGTTTTTCTGTCTCGCAATTGGCATAATCCTGATCCGTGCAATCTTCATATTTGCTTTTGCAACTGCTTAATATTACCAGAGTAATGATCAGTATGGCTATTGTTTTTTGCATAGAAATTATCAAAGAATTGATGAAACTTAAGAATTCTGATTTACCTGTTTGTTATCTTCAATATTTTCCTTTCACCGGATAATGGGACTGAACTGCAAGCCTCTGGATTTAAATAATTGAAAATGATATTGAATTCCTACCTGGAAGCGGTTTGGCGGAATACCGGTTTGCCCCGTACGATAAAAATAATACCCACCGTTGAAAGAAAAATTCTGATATCTGTAAATAAAGTCCAGGGCTGGGGCAAGGCTAAATCCTGCGGGCGGAATTATTGCGGTTCCGGCATATGAGCCGTGAGAATACAATGTTTTAAAACCAAGGTAAAAATTCAACCTGGCCCTTCTAGCAGAAACTGAAAAAAGTTCACGTTGTAAAACCAATGACCAGATATTCCTCAACTCCTGAAACTGGTATAACAGATCAGGATTCTGATAAACCTGCACAGCACGCGCACCCGATCTTGTGGCAAACGATGCAGTGGTGAGAATTCTAAACCTGGATTCAAATAATCTGACATTAAAAGCAAACATTTGTTCATTGCTGTTAAACTCAATTCCTGCCCCGGTTGAAAGCTCAGAAACATATAATCCTTTGGGCTTTGTGCCGGAAAAATCTTTCAGAATCTCAACCATCTCCGAAGTTCCGGAATAATAAGCCCTTGCCAGTAAAGTATTTCTTTTTTCAGCGGGATCTGGCTCAACAAAATCATAGGCAGTAAGGATGTCAACTATATCTGTATCATTTTTTGAAACTGCAATAGAAAGGGGAGTAAAATCATTATTACTGATAATTGCAGCATTTGCACCACTTTCCATAAGATACCAGACAGCTGCAGGATTCTGAGCCATAACAGCATACATCAGAGGCGTATTTCCTTTGTTATCTTTCAAATCAATATCGGCACCCAGTTCCAGCAGCAGGCCCATGATTTCTTCCTGTCCGTAATAGGCTGCCATATGAATAGCTGCTGAGCCATCATCGGACTGATGATTGATATCGGCACCGTGAAAATGCAAAAGATCGATCATATAAAAATTACCGAAAGCAGCTGCATACATAAGAGGCGTTACTCCATAACGATTCGTATGATTTACATTTGCTCCCCTTTCCACAGCATATTGCGCAAAAGAAATATTATCAGTTTGAGAAATAAATATAAGGGCAGTAAATCCATCAGCATTTTGCTGGTCAATTTCATCAACCAGTGGTAAAAGTTTGGCAGCAATAGGTTCATTGGAATAAAGCAAAGCGTATAACAATGTCGTCATACCTTCAATATCAGCAAGATTTACATCAGCATTATATTCCAATAACAGATCTGTAATTTCTTCATTTCCGTATATGGCAGCAAGCATCAGGGCGGTTGTACCTATAAAATCAGTTGTATCAGGATCGGCACCCTGTTTTAAATGTCTTTCTATATCTTCCAAACTCTCATTATATACAGCTTCCAGAAGGTTATAGTTGTTATTTCCAAGGTAGGGAGGTCTTAAAACTGAAAATGCCGGGGATATAAACAAGGACAGGGCTATCAATAGCCAAATGAAAGGAAAAAAGAAATTTTCAGGGTTTTTAACTTTCATGATTAATTTTGAAACCAGTGATTTTGTGTAAAAATAAGGGAAAAAATCCTTATTTTTCAATTTTAAAAAGCAGTCAAAAATCAGGTAAATCGGATAAATTTGTAATTATGTCATTATCAGAACCCCGCCAGATACTCTTAAAATATTGGGGATACTCTTCTTTCAGACCTTTGCAGGAGGAGATCATTGAGTCGGTTCTGGAGGGTAATGATACACTTGCACTTTTACCGACAGGAGGTGGAAAATCAATTTGCTTCCAGGTGCCTGCAATGGCGCGCAAAGGTATTTGCATCGTTGTTTCGCCGCTCATTGCGCTCATGAAAGACCAGGTAAATAATCTGAACAAACGTGGCATAAAGGCAGTGGCAATTTATTCAGGCCAGAGCAAATCGGAGATCGACATGGCGATTGACAACTGCGTTTATGGAAAAATAAAATTTCTTTACCTCTCGCCCGAAAGGTTAACCACAGATATCATTCGCCTGAGGCTTCCTAAAATGAAAGTGAGTCTGGTGGCCATTGATGAAGCTCACTGCATATCGCAGTGGGGGTATGATTTCAGACCACCCTATCTGAAAATTTCGGAAATACGTGAATTACTCCCGGGAATACCTTTCCTGGCGCTTACTGCAACTGCAACTGCTGATGTTATTGAAGATATCTGCAATAAACTTGAATTCAGAAACGGAAAAGTATTCAGGAAAAGTTTCGAACGTAAGAACCTCGTTTATGCTGTTATTAATGAAGAAAATAAACTTAACCGCCTTTTGAATATTTGCCGGAAAGTGCCCGGTACAGGAATTGTGTATGTTCGCAACCGACGAAAAACCAAAGAGATTTCCGAATTCCTGGTGAAAAATAAAATATCGGCCGATTACTATCATGCAGGACTCGACCCCAAAACGCGCGACAATAAACAGGAAGCCTGGATCCAGGAGAAGCGCCGCATTATAGTATCCACCAATGCTTTTGGAATGGGAATCGACAAACCCAATGTGCGATTTGTTGTACATATGGATCTTCCTGAAAGTCCTGAAGCCTATTTCCAGGAAGCCGGAAGGGCCGGTAGAGATGAGAAAAAGGCTTATGCTGTTTTGCTTTTTAACAAATCAGATACCATTGATCTGGATCATTTTTACGAGCTTTCCTACCCTCCTCTTGATTTCATAAAAAAAGTATACAATGCCCTGGGTAACTATTTTCAGCTTGCCATTAACAGTGGAAAAGATAAAAGTTTTGACTTCGTTCTGAGCGATTTCTGCAACCATTTTCAATTTGATCGCTTTACTGTTTTTAATGCCCTGAAGATCCTGGAAAAAGAAGGTTATATCTTTTTATCAGAAGCACTGGTAAACCCTTCGCGAATGATTATTCTTCTCAATAAAGAAGATTTATACAGGTTTGTTGTAGCCAATCCCAACTACGATCAGTTTTTAAAGGTAATACTGCGTTCATACTCGGGTCTGTTTACTGAATTTACCAAAATTGATGAGAACGAGATTGCAGTCCGCACCAGGCTCAATGATGAAAAGGTTTCCAAAACCTTATGGAATCTTCACCGTATGAATGTTGTTCATTACATACCAAGGAATAAAGATCCACAGGTAACATTTGTTATTGGTCGTACTGAAATTCGCGATCTGAGTATTTCTGCAGAAAACTATTCTGACAGGAAAAAATATGCCGGTATGCGCATAAATGCAATGAAGGATTATGTAGAGTCAGAAAACCGATGCAGGAGTACCATATTACTTGAATATTTCGGTGAATCTGACGCACCGCGCTGCGGAGTTTGCGACATCTGCCTGGAAAGAAACAAACTAAACCTGAGCAAACTTGAGTTTGACAATGTAATCTCCCTGGTAAAACCTTTATTGAAAAACAAGCCAATGACCATTCAGGAGGTTATTAAAAACATACCCGCCAACATTGCAGAAAATAAAATAATCAAGGTAATTCAATGGCTTCAGGACAACAACAAAGTTATGCTGGAACCCGAAAGTGGCAAAATGAAGTGGAAAGAAACCGATTAATCCCTGATAAAGGAAAACTTAAAATATTAAATAAAAATCGTTATTATTGTAACCTGTTGCAGACAATGATTTATTAATCCGATTTATTTAAAAAAAACTAACCAACAGGCTGTTTCCATCTAAAAGAAATAAAAGTTAAAAGTCTGTTAAGCGCACAAAACTTTTCAGGTATGTGGGAATATTTTGACCCGGATGCGGTGGCATATGAAATTAATGACATTTTTGATTTGTTTTTAAAGCACTATCTGGAACATAAGGATCCGGAAAAGCTGAGAACTTTTTTTTCGGAAAGCACCATCAGTTTCGGTTCAGGGAAAAACATTACGGTTCTGGGCATTGAGCAGGTTATTCAGCAAATCAGTAACGACATAAACCAACTTCCTTTACCGGTTCTGTTTGATGAGAAATTCCGGAAAACCCACTCAATAAATTCTGATTCTGCAATGGTTGCAACCAGTATTGATATCCTGGATCCTAAAAACCATATCCTGGGCCCTCCTCCCGCAATACAAAACATTAAGCTTTCCATCTTCTGGAAAAAAATAAATGAAATCTGGTATATAGAGCATTATCACTCATCCATTGCTCATCACCAGCATAATCCGGAAACTGATACAGAAAACAAACCTTCTGATGATACATTGAGAGGGGACCCTAATGCAAATAAAACAGAGAAGAAACTTACCCGTGATCTATGGAAAACCAGGATTGAACTTTCAGAGCTGGAAAAGGAAAAAGGAGAATCGCAGGGATTATTCCAGTCCATCTGCGAAAACATCAGTGATGGAGTTATCATTGCTGACTACGAAGAAAAAGAATTTTCTCATGTCAATCATACCCTTTGCAGTTTGCTGGGATATGATAAGTCTGATTTTCAGAGCACCTGGCTCAATGATTTAATTTCTTCCGAAACCAGTGAACTAACGTCAAAAACCCCGGATGACTTTGGTTATGAAAATATGCTCTTAAATGACATCCCTTTTTTATGCAAAGATAAAAGCATCAAATACTTTGATGTCCTGGCCCGAAGGCTTAAGTTCAGAAACAAAGAACATATTCTCTTTATTTGCAAAGATATCACTGAGCATAAAAAAACACTGGCCATTATGCGGGAAGCTGAAATAGCACAGAAAGCTTCCGAATCAAAAAATCTGTTTCTGGCCAACATGAGTCATGAGATCCGTACCCCGGTTACCGGAATAATCGGCATGAGTGATATCCTTTCTACTACCGATCTCGACCCCCAACAGGCTGATTATCTGCAAATAATAAATGAATCTTCAAAAATATTGTTGCGCCTGATCAATGATATTCTGGATATTGCCAAAATTGAAGCAGGAAAAATAGAACTCAGGTTCGAACCCTTCAGCCTGCAAACAATGATCAACAACATTAAAGCCCTGAATCATCCGGGAATCATCAACAAAAATAATGTACTGAGTGTAGAAATTGATTCTCGTGTACCCGAAGTAGTGGTTACTGATAAACTCAGACTGGAGCAGGTTGTGGTAAATTTGTTAAACAATGCCATGAAGTTCACTGAGAATGGCAGTATCAAAATAGCAGCCTGCCTGCCTGATCCGTCAAATCCGGAGATCATTAAAGTATCAGTGTCAGATACCGGCATTGGAATCAGTGAAGAAAATCAGGCAATGCTATTTAATAAATTTCAGCAACTGGAAAATAAAATTGCCGGTTCGGGTGGTGGATCAGGCCTGGGGCTTTACATTTGCAAGCATCTGATAAATTATATGGGTGGTGAAATAGGTGTTGAAAGTAAACCCGGTAAGGGAAGTAATTTCTGGTTTACTTTCGAATCGCATCCGGTTACCAGGTCGGTTGTTGATTTTCCTATTGAAACTGAAGATGAAGAAGATGATCTTGAAGTATCACTGGGGCTTAATATTTTGCTTGTAGATGATAAAAATGTGAATCTGCAGGTAATTTCTCTTATGCTTCAGGCGGCAGATTGCAATGTTGACCTGGCGAAAAGCGGACATGAAGCATTGGATTTATTTGATCCGGAAAAACACGAAGTAGTTTTGATGGATATCATGATGCCTGGCATGGACGGTGTTACCGCAATGAAAGAAATCCGTAAAAAACACGATAAAACCCCTCCGATTATTGCAATTACTGCCAATGCCATGGCAGGTGACAGGGAAAAATATTTGAAAGAAGGTTTTGATGCTTACATAACCAAACCGGTAACCACCCGCAAGTTGGTTTCAGAGCTTCTGAATCTGAATATAATTGTGCGAAATGAAATCTGATGATTTTTGATTTCTTCTCTCAAAATAATCTTAATACAATTAACTGGTCCTGAATCTGTAATTTCCAAACAAAAAACAAGAAAATATGGCCAATACCCTATATACCGACCCCGCCAAGGCAGCTGAAGTTATTGACAAATGCGATGTATGTTATATCGGAATGATTGATTTTGATAACAAGCCCTATGTTTTGCCCTTCAACTTTGGTTATGAAGATGGAATCGTTTTTCTGCATTCGGCACCCATAGGTAAAAAGATTGATGTATTAAAAACAAACCCCGACATATGCGTAACATTCAGCACAGACCATCAATTGTTTCACCGGCATGAGCAGGTTGCCTGCAGCTACGGAATGAAATATAAAAGTGTACTGATTACCGGGAAAGTTGAATTTATTGAAGATTATAATGAAAAGGTAAGAGTGCTGAATATCATTATGCGCAAATATGCAGGCAGGGATTTTGAATACAATGCACCCGCGGTTCATAATGTTGCTGTTTACAAAGTGATACCTGTAAAAACAGAAACCAAATTTTCGGGATATTAATCCAGTCAGTCAGGGTGCTGCTCTGCCGGATGATCAAAGTGGCCTGTCTTTTTCCCGGCATACCTGGTAAGAATGATCTTCCATAGCTGAATGATAATCAGAGCGCAAACAATTCCTAAAATTGCACCGCCAATGATATCTGCAGGATAATGAACTCCAAGATATATCCTGCTGTATGATTTAAGTGATGCCCAGGTAATCATTACCGGAACGATATATTTTATGTTGTTTCTCAGCAGGTGGATCATAAAAATTGCAAGGGCAAAAGAATTGGCGGCATGAGATGAAACAAAGCCAAAGCGCCCTCCCCTTTTCCCGTAAACGATATGAACCAACCCTTCAAGGCTTTCATCGCGCGATGGCCTGAACCGTTGTACTGTGTTTTTAAGAAGACCTGATAACTGATCGCTCATGGTAATGAGCACGGCCGTCAGCAGCAAAATTATAAGCACCTTCCATCCGTAGTGTCTGTAACAAGCCCATAATAAAAGCATGTAAAACGGAATCCAGAAAAATTTCTGACTTATATAATACATTACAGGATCAAGCCATGAGGTATGCAACCCATTCAGAAACAAAAAAACCTCCCTGTCAATTTCCAGCAAAAATTCGAGCATATCAGGTTTTTATTTTAAAATGGCTTAGTAAACTGTATTTTCATTAAGTGTTTTCCAGAGCAGGTCTTTCAACTCCTTAATTCCTTGTTGGGTGTGTGAAGAAATCATTACGTAAGGCAAATCCGGAAGTTCCTCAGCAATTTCTGAAAGCAACTCTTCGTCTGCCAGGTCGCATTTGGAAATCGCCAATACCCTTTGCTTGTCAAGCAATTCGGGGTTATACATTTGCAATTCTCTTACCAGTATGTCATATTCTTTTTTAATGTCATCAGTATCAACCGGGATCATGAAAAGTAAAACCGAGTTTCTTTCAATATGTCGCAGAAAGCGATGCCCCAATCCGCGACCCTCATGCGCCCCTTCAATAATACCCGGAATATCGGCCATTACAAATGATTTCTGATCGTAATAGGGTACCATACCCAGGTTTGGAACCAGCGTAGTAAAAGGATAGTCTGCAATTTCGGGTTTTGCTGCCGAAACCACAGAAAGCAGTGTTGACTTACCTGCATTGGGAAACCCAACAAGGCCAACATCAGCAAGAATTTTAAGCTCCATAATGATGGAAGCTTCCTGCTCATCTTCACCCGGCTGGGCATATCTTGGAGTTTGGTTTGTTGCAGATTTAAAGTGGATATTACCCAATCCGCCTCTGCCTCCATGCAGCATTATGGCTTCCTG
This sequence comes from Bacteroidales bacterium, assembly GCA_019429055.1. Lineage (GTDB taxonomy): Bacteria > Bacteroidota > Bacteroidia > Bacteroidales > UBA7960 > SKVR01. Next base: position 5,413 of record JAHYJP010000023.1, on the reverse strand, counting down.
TCCGTGTTCAGTGATTTCAGCAATGATCTCACCGGTTTCGGCATTACGTGCAATGGTACCCAGTGGTACTTCAATGGTAACATCTTTACCCTGGGCGCCGGTTTTTCCCTGTCCACGCCCCCCTTGCCCGGGTTCTGCCATTACATGGCGCGTATAGCGTAAATGCAGCAATGTCCACAGATGACTATTACCTTTAAGGATAACATGTCCGCCACGACCCCCATCTCCGCCGTCAGGCCCTCCTTTGGGTACATATTTGGCACGTAAAAAGTGTACCGATCCTGCACCTCCCTTACCTGAACGGCAATGAATTTTGATATAATCAACAAAGTTTGAAGTCATAAAGGAGTAAATTACCAGGTAAGTGAAAATAAATTGAAAATCGGATATTTAACAACAGTAACCCTGAAGCACCAGAAAACGCAGTATCGCATATAAATCATAAACCCAAATCAGATAACATTGGAAAACACTTCATTCTTTTCGCGGTAATGATCAATGGCTCTGACTATTTTGGCAGAAACCTCTTCAACCGGAGCCATTCCGTTGACCTGTAAGATCTTATTCTGTCCTGAATAATATTCTTTAAGGCAATGGGTTTGTTTTTCATAAACTCTCATTCTCACCCCGAATATCTGATCAGTATCATCCTTCCTGCCTGAATCTTCAGCTCTGCCGGTTAGTCTTTTAAACAACTCGTTCCTATCAACCAGCATATGTATTACCAAATTCAGTTTCAGTTCCTTTTTCTGGAGAAATGTGTCAAGCATGACGGCCTGAATAAGTGTACGGGGAAAACCATCAAAAATGATTCCGGCAGAATGGATAAACCTGATGGCATTTTTGTATATTTTTTTCAGAATAATACCATCAGGAACCAACAATCCTCTCTCAACATACTGCTTAACCTGGTTGCCAAGGTCAGTTCCCCTTTCAATTTCGTTTCGAAGCAGATCACCTGATGAAATATGCATCAATCCGTATTTTTCAGCAATACGAGTTGACTGCGTACCTTTTCCGCATCCGGGAGGTCCAAATATCACCAGGTTTAACATCTATGAAAAAGATTCTGCGGTTTTTAAAACCGAATATATTAATCCAATATTTTATAAATATCAGAAAGATTTCTGCCAAAACCGTCATAATCCAGCCCATAACCGACAATAAAATCCCTGGGGATTGCCAGACCTACGTAATCAGGTTTAATATCGGTTCTTAAAGCCTCAGGTTTGAGTAAAAGAGTAGCAACTTTTAAATCTGCAGGTTCATACTTTTGCAGGTCATCCAGCAGATGATTTACAGTAATTCCGCTATCAATGATATCTTCAAGAATTATAACGGTCCGGCCCCTGATATCATCAGTCAGGCCTATCAGGGTTTTCACTTCTTCGGTTGACTGGGTTCCTTTATAAGATGAAAGCCTGATGAAACTTATCTCACATATACCATCATATTCTTTCATAAAGTCAGATGAAAACATGAAGGATCCGTTAAGCACACACAAAAACAATGGAACTTCATCCTTATAATCAGCATAAATCTGATCAGATATTTTCCGAACAGCTTTTTGTATATCAACTGCGTCGATATATTTGGTGAAGAATTTATCTTTCACCTTGATCCTGTGTTTTCCTGCTGCAGTATATCCCATGATAAATATTTTATAAGCTGCTAAAATACAAAAATAATGATTTGAACCCGGTTAAAGCCTTATTTTTGCCAAAAAATTCCACAGATATAATGTAAGCCACAGAAAAGAAATATAAATACTCATGCGAAAAATAGGACTTCTTTCTGACACCCACGGATACACACACCCTGAAATAAGCAGGATTTTTAAAGATTGTGATGAGATATGGCATGCCGGCGATTTTGGAAATATTGAAACTGTGGATGCTCTCAAAAAGTTAAAACCCTTGCGGGGTGTATACGGAAATATTGACGGAACAGATGTTCGCAGTGAATTTTCAGAGTTTTTGAGGTTTTGGTGTGAAAATGTGGATGTTCTCATCACCCATATAGGGGGTTATCCCGGAAACTATTCTCCTGCTGTGAGGCAGATCATGAAGACCAAACCACCGCAATTATTTATTAGCGGGCATTCGCACATTCTCAAAGTAATGCATGACAAAAAACACAACTGCCTGCATATGAACCCGGGGGCTGCAGGCAGAAATGGTTTTCACAAAGTAATCAGTATGTTGCGTTTTACCATCGACAGTAAAAACATCAAAGATCTTGAAGTGGTAGAGTTTCCGCGTAACCCCTGATTTTAAATGTTTCATGGGTTCTTCAATAGCCCAATCAAGCTTTAGCTGACAAACGTTGGGTTAATTTTCCGGTTTCAAATGAGAAAAGTTGATTCCATCGGGTTCTCTGCCTGCCTGAAAATGTCCGGTTATTTCCAGTTTCCCAATATCTATTATTGAAACTACATCAGAACGGGTGTTGGCCACATAGGCAAACTGATTGTCAGGAATTACAAGCCCTATGGGAATGGATGTTCCTTCAAATTCAGTAAAATAACGTTCGGCATCGGTATCAGCCGGTACCGGAGGGGTCAGTTTGATATCAGCCATGTGTAACTTATTCACCGCATCAAATACGGATATGGTACCGGAGCGTGCATTGCTTACCAGGAAACGGCTGCCATCAGGCGTAAATTTGGCACGGATGGGAAAATCTTCGCAGGGTAGTTGCGCCAGCACCTCCAGGGTTTTTGTATCAAAAACGGTTATGGTATTATCAGCCCGGTTGGTAACCCATACTTCGGTACCATCGGGACTTACATCGATTCCTTCGGCACCTGCTCCGCTGTAAACATGATCAATCAATTGCCCGGTTTCAAGGTCAAAAACTGCAACATTGCCGGTGCGGATACTCGAAACAAAAGCTCTTGAGAAATCATTTGTTGCCGCAACCATGTGGGAAACTTCTTCTTCTGTATCCAGAACCTGCACAACAGCGCCTTCTTTAACATCAACCATTATTAAACTGCGGCTACCCTCTGTGGTAACCAGCAAATTATTTGTTCCTGCAACCCATTGCATGCCATGGGGTCGGGTATGTTCACCCAGGTCGATAGTTTTGTGATACTTTCCCTTTTGCACATCATAAACAGAAAGCGTGTTGCCGGGGTTTTCCCTGTCACCATAATTACAAACCACTGCAATACGGCCATCATCCGAAACTTCCACTTCATGGGGTTCAAGCCCGGTGGGAAGAACAACAAGGGTTTCACCGGTTTCGCGATCAATAAAATACACATCATTTCCGCTTTTGCTGGCAACTACAATTGTACCTTTCAGTTCAGGAACTTCTTCTGTTGTTCCTGGTTGCTGACCACACGATGCCAGGAATAAGGCTGCTATTCCACCGGCAAGTATTATTAATCTCATCTTCATAGCTAGGGCTTTAATTTTGTAAACCAAACACTTTCATAATATAAGGAGAGTTAAAATTACTAAATTGTATTCAGGATGATTTGAAATCTTTATAAAAACAACACCAGCCCCATCAGAAAAAACCGGCAGAGTCTCTTATTTATACAAATTCTAACCTTTTAATAAATTGCTTTCGGGGTTTTTCACTGAAAATAATTATGCTTATCTTCGCTGTCTGTTCATCGAAAACACTATGTTTACAAGGATTTTGAGACATCCATTTATTGGTTACACCTAACCAAAATCCTGATTAACAGGTAAAACAATACCGATTAGCTTTTTATTTTAAGAAACATACATGTTAGGACTCGTTGGAATCAGTTATAAATCTGCACCCCTCGAAATAAGAGAAAAATTTGCATTTACCGGAGAAGAATCTCTCGATTTTTTACGCCAGCTCAAAATTGATCCCGATTTAAAAGGTGCTGTAGTTCTCTCCACTTGTAACCGCATTGAGATTTATTTTCATTTTGAAACCTGTTGTTCCGATAAAGCCTGGGATGCTATTTTCAGAAATCTTGAATTTTTCAAAAAATCCAGTCCCGATCAAAGAAAATATTTTTATTCCATTGAAGGAGACGCGGCAACGGAACATCTGTTCAGAGTAGTTTCAGGTCTGGAGTCATTGGTTATCGGTGAAGATCAGATTGTAACGCAGGTTAAAAGCGGTTTTCTTCTGAGCCTTGATAATGACCATAGCAGTTCGGTACTTACCCGAATGTTCAACAAGGCTTTTGAAGCAGGTAAACGAGTACGTACAGAAACTGCAATCAATAAAGGATCTGCATCTATCAGTTCTGCGGCGGTAGAGCTGATCTGCCAGAGAACAGAGGATATTTCCAATAAAAAAATTACACTCATTGGTACGGGTATAATGGGCGAACTGGCCGTTGTAAACCTGGTAAAACGCAACTGCTGCCAGCTTTACATCACCAACCGCACTTACAGCAAGGCCCTGGAGCTGGCCGAGAAGCACAATATTACAGCCTTTGAGCTGGAAAAACTCAACGAGTTTCTGCCCCAGAGCGATATCATTATGGTTGCTACCGGTGCGCAAAACCACATCATTACGAAAGATATGGTGGAAAAATTTGTTTCCGCCAGATCTAACCATCAACTTTATATGGACCTTTCTGTACCGCGAAATATCAGCACCGAAATTCTTCAACTCCCCAATGTTGAACTTTTTGCAGTTGACGACCTTCAGGAAATCGTTAAAGAAACCCAGAATAAAAGAAAAGAAGCCATTTCGGAAGCCATGGAGATCATCCGGTTTGTGAAGCAGGAATTCAATGACTGGCTTAATGCACTGGAGCTTACCCCATCCATCATGAAGATCCAGAAAAACATGGAAGCGGTTAACAATACTGAACTGGAAGGCTTTTTGCGTATCAATGGCATCAGCGAAAATGAAATGATCGCAAGATATGCCGAACATATTTCGCGCAAATATACCCGTCTGTTTATCCGCAACCTTAAGCAGGTTACAAACAATGGCAAGCAACGTGAATTTATCAATGTGGTAAATCAGCTGTTCGAACTTCAGGACAATAATGAAGCATAAAGAAATAGTCATAGGAACGCGGGGAAGTCAGCTTGCATTATACCAGGCAAACAGGGTAAAGGAAGAAATTGAAAAACATTACCCACAACAGGCTGTGGCATTAAAAATCATCAAAACCAAGGGTGATAAGATCCTTGATGTTGCTTTGTCAAAAATAGGCGACAAAGGTCTGTTTACCAAAGAGCTGGAAGTAGAGTTAATCAATGGAAGCATTGATATTGCGGTTCACAGTCTTAAGGATCTTCCCACGCAGTTTCCGGATGGGCTTGCCCTGGGTGGGGTTCTGGAAAGGGGCGAATTTCGGGATGCCCTGGTGCATGGGGATGGTAAAAAACTTCATGAACTGGATGAAAAAGATATCATTGCCACCAGCAGTCTGCGCCGCAGGGCACTCCTGCTCAGCTAC
>JAHYJP010000259.1 GCA_019429055.1 Bacteroidales bacterium | reverse complement strand
AAAAGAAAATCGACACTTAAATTGCAGTCCTGAAGATAAAATTCCTTTATTGTTAAGAACAAGACTCCAGCTTTTTTAAATAAAAAAAAATAGGTACGTTTGTATTGGACATACTATGACATTTATCACTGATATCTGATAATTTAAATACCTTAAAAAAACCATGAAGGCAGTTATTCCCTTTATAATATTTTTTGTCTGGTTTTTATATGATACCGATGCTCAGGTCAATACAGGAGAAATTCCAACCGGTCTTACATACAAAATAGATAACAGCAATTTGTCAGCTCAGAAATATTATTTCACGCCTCCTCAAATTTCGGAATCCCTGGACAAAGAACCTCTGCTGAGGGGATTTTCCATAGCTGTTAACAGCCATTTTTCAGAAAATGCAACCAGATACGACCTGCCGGATAACACTGTGCTCTGGCAGCTAAAAATTCTTGTACCGGGAGCTGAGCAACTGGGTGTTGTATTTGCAGATATTCATATTCCTGAAAATGACAAATTATTCATTTATGAAACATCGGGCAAATATTATGCAGGAGCATTTACTTATAAAAACAATCGTGATCACGGAATTTTATCCACCCGGGTTTTGCCGGGTTCTGAACTGATTGTTGAATACCATTCAGCAAATGATCCGCAAAACCATATTCCCGGATTTAAGATAGAAGAACTTATCTACCTTTTCTCCGATCCGCAAACCGACAAATCATCAGGACCCTGCAACGTAAACATCAACTGCCCGGAAGGCGAAATATGGCAGAAGCAAAAACGCGGGGTTGCGCGAATTCTCCTCAGATCAGGTTCAAGCTGGTTTAATTGTAGCGGATCGCTGGTTAACAATACCCTGGAAAACGGGGCACCCTATTTTCTCACTGCCGACCATTGTGGCGCCAATGCCAGTGCAGCTGATTATCTGGTCTGGCAATTTTATTTCAACAATGAATACACTGATTGCACCAATACCGGCAATGCACCCAATAATAATGTAATAACAGGAAGTACCGTTCTTGCCAAAGCACCGGTGCAGGGTGGTACAGATTTCAAACTTCTTGAACTGGATGAGGAAGTTCCGGAAACCTGGAATCCTTATTATAACGGATGGAGCCGTTCATCCAGAGCTGCTGAATACGGTGTAAGCATTCATCATCCGTCAGGTGATGCCAAAAAGATATCAACATTTGTTACTGAACCCACAACCGCAACTTTTACAGGAGGTTTAGCAGGTGCTTTCTGGCGAACCATCTGGGCTGAGACTGAATCGGGACATGGAGTTACCGAGGGAGGATCATCAGGATCTCCACTTTTTGACCAGAACGGTTTAATCATTGGTACACTTACAGGAGGGGGCGCCAGTTGCACCAATCCAATACTTCCTGATTTTTATGGGAAGTTTTACAGGCACTGGCAGTCAAATGGGGAAACTGAAACCACATCGCTACAACCCTGGCTGGATCCTGAAAATGAAGACCCGCTGTTTCTTTATGGCTATGACCCTAATGCCAGCACCAATTTTGTAAAAGTTGATATATTCCCCGCACTGGGAGGAATTGTAACCGGACAGGGATATTATGCAGAAAATGAAGTTGTGAGATTGCATGCAACAGCCAATACCGGATTCACTTTCTTAAACTGGACCGACACTCTGGGTCAGACTCTTGCTACAAATACCAGTTTTCAATTTACTATGCCTGATAAGGAGAGAAAAATCCTTGCCAACTTCAAAGCAACAGAGGTAAATGTCCCGGAAATTCATGCAGAAGAAAATATCCTGGTATATCCAAATCCTGCAACCAATGAAGTTTACATGAGTTTCAGGAATTATCAGGGCGATGCAGAAATCAAAGTATTCAATATCACAGGCAATGTTATAATTTCTGAATCTTTAAAAATTTACAGCGATGATTATAGATTAAGGTTACCTTTAAAAGGATTGAAACCTGGAATATATTTTATCAACGTTAAAGCTGGCGACCAGATTTCAAATCTAAAATTAATTGTAAACCCTTAAATAAATCAGCACTCATTCCATTAGGAATAAGAAAATTAGAATGAGGGGCAACGGACAGAGCATGTGAAATGAAAAAGAAAAAGAGAGTTGTTTTCATTTTTTTTTCATTACTTTGACGGATTTTTCTGCTTAAAACAGAAGATACAAAAGTGGATAAATTGCAGGTTTCACAATAATCAAGGCGATTTAAAATCAAAAACTAACGAATATGTCAATCAAACAAAATACATTGGATCTTAAAAAGCGAATGCAGGGAGCTTTACTGGGTGGAGGTGTAAAAGCCATAGAAAAGCAACAATCTATGGGCAAAATGACCGCAAGGGAAAGGATAGTTGCACTTCTTGATCCCAATTCATTCCACGAATACGATTTATTTGTGGAACATGCTGCCCGGGATTTTGATATGGATAAAAAACATTTACCCGGTGATGGAGTAATTACCGGTACAGGTACCATAAGTGGTTTTCCGGTTTGTATTTATGCGCAGGACTTTACCGTTGCCGGAGGCTCTCTGGGAATTATGCATGCGCGCAAGATCTCAAAGATCATGGACCACGCCATGAATCTTAAAATTCCTATAATCGGAATTAACGACTCAGGTGGAGCAAGAATACAGGAAGGGGTAAATTCTCTGGCAGGTTACGGTGAGATATTTTATCGCAATACCCTTGCTTCAGGTGTTATACCCCAGATATCAGTTATTCTGGGCCCATGCGCCGGAGGGGCTGTTTACTCACCTGCTCTCACGGATTTTGTATTTGTGGTTGACAAAATTTCAAAAATGTTCATTACCGGCCCCGAGGTTATCAAATCAGTTTTGGGAGAGGAGATCAGTATGGAGGAACTGGGCGGTGCCAGAGTACATTCGGAAATTACCGGCAATGCACATTTCTTTGCTGAAAGTGAACAGGAGTGCTTGCAGCAGATCAAAAAACTGGTTAGTTACATCCCCTGGAATAACACCAAAAAGGCCGACTCTTTCCCGAAGAAAGCACCCAAAATCCGCCAATATAAGATTGACGATATCATCCCGACCGACCCAAGGGAACCTTATGATGTAAGAGATGTAATTAAATCCATTAGCGACGACAGCGAATTTTTCGAAGTACAGGAATTGTTTGCTGCCAACATTGTAATCGGGTTTGGGCGTATCAATGGCGAAACCGTTGGTTTTGTGGCTAACCAGCCACTGGTGCTTGCCGGAGTGCTCGACGTTGACAGTTCTGATAAAGCGGCAAGATTTATCCGCTTTTGCGATTCATTTAACGTTCCCCTGGTAACCCTTGTTGACCTGCCGGGTTATCTGCCTGGTATTGACCAGGAACATGCCGGAGTTATCCGTCACGGGGCCAAAATTCTTTACAGCTACTCTGAAGCTACCGTTCCCAAGGTTACCATCATACTTCGCAAAGCATATGGTGGTGGTTATATTGCCATGTGCTCACGACACCTCAGAGCTGATTTTGTTTTTGCATGGCCAACAGCAGAAATTGCAGTAATGGGCCCGGAAGGCGCGGCAAACATCATTTTCCGCAATGAAATCAAAAATGCAGAAAACCCCGATCAGGTGCGCCAGGAAAAAGTGGAAGAGTATAAGAAGAAGTTTGCCAATCCATACGTTGCTGCTGCACACGGATATATTGACGCTGTGATTGAACCCGCTGAAACCCGCAGATTTGTAGTGCATGCTCTCGAAGTTTCAACGCATAAATCGGAACTCAGGCCAGCCAAGAAACATGGCATTCCTCCATTTTGAGAAAAGTTATTCCTGTAACTGAGTTGAAAAATATTATACGGTTTTAATGATAAAAAAATGGAAAACAACGAGAATAAACTGGCTGAACCCAAGGATGATAAATTCATAACGATGGTGGTTAATGATGCAGGTTACAGAACACTTTCCAATAAAATGAACAATAACCGGAAACCTTATGAACCAATCGATCCTTCCAAAATCAGATCTTTTATGCCGGGGAATGTACCGGAAATTTTCGTAAAGGAAGGAGATAAAGTTAAAGAAGGCGATCGGCTGCTTATCCTGGAAGCCATGAAAATGAAAAATA
>JAHYJP010000022.1 GCA_019429055.1 Bacteroidales bacterium | reverse complement strand
CCTTTCCGAATTGAGATCATGGGCGATCAGGTGGAAAGCCTGAGAACTTTTAATCCTGAGAGTCAGATTTCGATAGAAAAGCTCAAAAAGATCACCATTCTGCCCGATATCAGCCAGATGGCTGAAAAATATGAAAAGGAAGATTTTTTCTCCATACTGCCATCACATGCGGTTTTCTGGAATGATGACACTCTTTTCGCAAAAGAGAGAATTCACAATACATTTAAAATCGGAGAAGAAATTTACGCTAACTTTCAATCGGGTATCAAACACAGCTCTCCGCATGAGATGTTTCTTGACGGAGAAATTTTTATTGAAAAGCTGAAAGAATTCAGGGTCGTTGAGTTTAGAAGGCACTTTCTGGCCGGTGAAGACAGTCCGGAATATAACTTTAATTTCAGTCCGCAGCCTTCATTCAATAAAAACTTTGAACTTCTCATCAAAAACCTTATAGAGAAAACCATAAAAGGATTTACCAATATTATTCTGTCTGATAACCCCAGGCAGATCAGCAGGATACATTCTATTTTTGAAATTGTTGCCGAAGAAAAAAAGCAGGATGGTTATTTTAAACATGATACGCTACCCATAAGCCTTCACGAAGGATTTATTGATTTGCAGGAGAAGATAACCTGCTATACGGATCACCAGATTTTTGAACGCTATCACAGGTTCAGGATCAGGGATAAGTTTCCGGGAAAAAAGGCCATCACTTTCAAAGAACTGAATAATCTGCAGCCGGGCGATTATATTACCCATATTGATCACGGAGTAGGAATTTTCAGCGGGCTGGAAAAGATTGAAGTGAACGGAAAGCTCCAGGAAGCCATTCGTTTGATATACAAAGGGAATGATATACTGTATATCAGCATTCATTCGCTACATCGCATTTCAAAATATTCTGGCAAGGAGGGAACCGAACCTGTTCTCAACCGTTTGGGGTCGCCGGCATGGAGCAATCTGAAAAAGAAAACCAAGAGCCGGGTTAAGGATATTGCCAAAGACCTGATAAAGCTTTATGCTGAGCGCAAGGCAAAACAAGGTTTTGCATTTGCTCCTGACACCTATCTGCAAAATGAACTTGAAGCATCTTTTATTTATGAAGATACACCTGACCAGGTAAAGGCCACTTCCGATGTAAAAGAAGACATGGAAAAACCTTACCCAATGGATCGCCTGATCTGTGGCGATGTGGGTTTTGGTAAGACTGAGGTTGCCATCAGGGCAGCCTTTAAAGCCGTAACCGACAGTAAGCAGGTGGCCGTACTGGTACCCACCACTATTCTGGCTCTGCAGCATTTTCATACTTTTACTGACAGGCTTAAGGAATTCCCATGCAATGTTGATTATATCAACCGTTTTCGGTCCAACAAACAGAAAAATGAAATTATTAAGAAAACCAAAGAAGGGAAAATTGATATTTTGATAGGCACACATCGCCTGGTTAGCGGTGATATTCATTTTAAAGACCTGGGACTTCTCATCATTGATGAAGAGCAGAAGTTCGGAGTTTCAACCAAAGAGAAACTGAAGAAATTTAAAATAAATGTTGATACATTAACTCTAACGGCTACACCTATTCCAAGAACGCTTCAGTTCTCGCTCATGAAGGCACGCGACATGTCGCTCATCAATACACCACCGCAAAACCGCTATCCTATTGTTACTGAACTTCATGTGTTTAACGAAGAACTGGTGCGCGATGCCATTATGTATGAAGTTTCAAGGGGCGGGCAGGTGTTTTTTATACACAACCGCGTACAGAATATTGAAGATATTGCAGGGATGATCAAAAGGCTTTGTCCCGATATACGCATTGCAATTGGCCACGGACAAATGCCGGGTTCAAAACTGGAGGATGTAATGGTCGATTTCATAGAAGGACAGTATGATGTGCTTGTTGCAACATCCATTGTGGAATCAGGACTTGATATCCCCAATGCCAATACTATTATCATTAATAATCCCCATCATTTTGGTCTGTCAGATCTTCACCAGATGCGTGGCAGGGTAGGGCGTACCAACAAAAAGGCTTTCTGCTATCTTATAACACCACCCCTTACCACGCTTACCGAAGATGCGCGCAAAAGGCTAAAAGCCATTGAAGAGTTCTCTGACCTGGGGAGCGGATTTAATATTGCCATGCGCGATCTCGATATCAGGGGAGCCGGTAACCTGCTGGGTGCTGAGCAAAGCGGATTTATTTCGGAGATCGGTTTCGAAATGTATCACAAAATTCTTGACGAAGCCATTCTTGAACTCAAGGAAACCGAATTCAAGGAGCATTTCACCGGTGAAGATAGGCCCGATCGGTTTTTTGTAAGTGATTGTGTCCTGGAAACTGATCTGCAACTCCTTATCCCAACCGATTATGTTGAGAATACAACGGAAAGGTTAAGTCTTTACAAAGATCTTGATAATCTGAATGCTGAAGAAGAACTTGAGAAATTTGCAGAACAAATGCAGGATCGTTTTGGTCCTCTGCCAGCTGAAACCCTGGGACTATTTCTGGCCATCAGACTCCGCTGGCTGGCAGCAAAACTGGGTTTTGAAAAGGTAATACTTAAATCCGGCAAATTTATCGGCTATTTTGTCTCAAACAAGGAATCAAATTACTATTCAACAGATACATTCAGCAGGATTCTCAGCTTTGTACAGTACAATCCCCGTCAATGCCAGATCAAAGAAGTTAATAATAAACTCAGCCTTACGGTTAACCAGATCAATGAGATAGAAGAAGCTTATGATTTTTTGATTAAAATGGGGGAGTGAAGGATTTAGACCGGAGACCGAAGCTGAGGGCGATAGCCCGAAGTCCCGGGAGCGATTAGCGATTCGGGAACCGGAGACCGGAGAATCAGCCCTAAATTCCTAAACCTATCAATCTATCAACCAATTCAATCTACTCCTTAATCAAATCACTAATATCCACCATAATTTTTCGTGCCAGGGTTTCTGACTTTACTTCGCTGTCGCTTTCGGCGTATATCCGTATAATAGGCTCTGTATTGGATTTGCGCAGGTGCACCCATTCTTTATCGAAGTAGATTTTCACACCATCGGTTTTATCTATTCTTTGTTTGTTGTAATGGCTTGCAATTTTGCTCAGAATAATACCCAGATCGATCCCATCAGACAATTCAATTTTATGCTTGGAAATATGATAATCGGGCAGCTCTTTTTTAAGTGCAACCACAGTCTTTCTTGATTTTGCCAGGTGTGTCAGGAAAAGGGCTATTCCTGTCAGGGCATCTCTGCCGTAATGTATAGGAGGATAAATAACTCCTCCGTTTCCTTCTCCGCCGATTACTGCGTTAACCTCTTTCATTTTTTGCACCACATTGATTTCACCCACTGCCGAAGCATAATATTTTCCGCCATGTTTCTCTGTAATATCTTTCAATGCCTGTGTTGAGGATAGGTTACTCACAGTATTTCCTTTTGTTTGCGACAAAACAAAGTCAGCCACAGCTACCAAAGTATATTCCTCACCAAACATTTCTCCATCATTACGCACAATAGCAAGTCGGTCGGCATCGGGGTCAAGTGCAAAGCCTACATGTGCATTAACTTTTTGAACTTCTTCCGAAAGCATGCTCAGATGCTCCGGAAGTGGCTCCGGGTTATGGGGGAAATGTCCGTTGGGTTCGCAAAATAATTCTGTAATCTTTTTAACACCCAATGCTTCCAGTAGCATTGGTACTGCTATGCCACCCACGGAGTTAACCGCATCAACAACTACATGAAAATCTGCTGCTGCAATGGCTTCTGCATCAACCAGTTCAAGGGCAAGAACTTTCTCGATATGCATTTCAATGGCAGTTTCCTCCTTGGTGTAGGTTCCCAGTTTTTCAACTGAAACAAACCCGGTAAATGCACTTTGTGTGTATTTCATCATCTCTTTGGCCTCATCCTGATTCAGAAATTCTCCTTTATCATTGAGAAGCTTCAGAGCATTCCAGTTCTTGGGATTATGACTTGCAGTTATTATTATGCCACCATTACATTCATACTCTTTCACACTTATTTCTACCGTAGGGGTAGGCACAAGTCCCAGGTCAATGATGTCAATGCCCATAAACTGCAAAGAGGCTGTAACCATTTTGTTTACAACCGGTCCTGAAATGCGGGCATCTCTTCCGATAACAACTTTTAATCTTTCTTCGGGAAATTTATTTTTTAACCAGCTACCGTAAGCACAGGTAAACTTTGTAATATCAACAGGAGTAAGACTTTCTCCGGTTTTGCCACCTAATGTTCCCCTGATACCTGAAATGGATGTGATGAGTGTCATAACTTTAATTTTTTATTATGGTTCGCAAAGATAAGGTTTTAAACATCTTGTTTAATGAGCAATTTAACAGAATGTTTTCTTTTATTTCATATAAATACTGATTTGTTGTCATGCTTAGAGTATTCCTGACAGAAATTAACGGAAAGTTAACTATAAAATTCTTTTAATCATAAAAAAAGCAGGTTCAGGATGTGAAATAATTTGATAAATTTAATTATATTTGTTGTGTTATTATTCTGAAATGCAGGCTTCTGATGTTTTTTACTGTTCATGGATTAAACACTTTTTTCTTTAGTGATTGCGGTAAAAAACAATTTGTTCCCACAGGGTGACTTCACTTAGGAAGTTCAGCAGGTAAGCCACAGCCTGGTACTTTTCTTCAAATTAACATTTTCATTTTTTATTATTCATTTAATTTTCTCAGGTTTTTAGTTTAAGAAATTTAAACTGCTTGAAGTTGGTTGTTTGTATTGCAAATAGTTATGTGCGGAGAGGAATGGAATTATGAATGATTCAAATCCGCAATTTTTCACTTAAAAATTTTCACTCATGAAGAAAACTTTACAAATATTTGGTTTTTGTCTTTGGGTGCTATTGTTGTTTTCTGAAGTGGGGTTTACTCAAAAACCTTTACCGGAAAGGAACATTGGAAATACCACAAGGGTAATAAGTCATCCCGGAGACCATATTGAGCATATGCAGAATAACAATCATCAGAATCCTGTTCAGTTTCGACAGGATATTTCTTCCGCTGCTTCTGAAAGAAGACTGAATTCCATGACAGATTTTCAGGAGAAAGTAAGAAATGCTTCAAAAGCAAAAAGTGCATCCTTAAATGGTCCTGGCTATATGTCAGTAACCATTCCCGATTTCGGTAAAAGTCACCAGGTTACTTTCAATGTAAACATGGAGGGTGCCGTTGCAGAAGGTGGTGTTGTTTTTGATCCGGAAATTCATCAGGTGTACATTACCGGTTCATTTACCGGGTGGGTTGTACCTGGCTCTGATGTTACATACCAGATGCTTCCCGTCGATAAAGTAAATTTACCGAATCCGGGAAAAGACCCCTTGATTTATTCCATTACACTAACCTTAGAACAAGGTTCACATCAATACAAATATTTTCTTGTTCAGAGTGAGCCTACATGGGCGATGGGTGAGTGGAGCGGAGATCCCAACCGGGTAATTTATGTTGATGGTGATATGGAAATCAATAATGATTGGGGTATACTGGGCGATCCGGATCCGGGTCCGCACGAGGTTGTATTTAATGTTACAGATCCTTATTATTACCCCATTGGGAATGCTGTTATTACCATTTATCCTATGGCTGAGCCTGATAAAGCAGTAATTCCTATGATTAAGGGCCAGATAAATAATATTCCGGATTTTGAGAATAACCAAAATACTTCCGGACAAATATTCTCAATTTCAGAGAGGTCGGAACCATCATCACCTGCCATAAGATTGAACAATCAAAGATTCGGAGAGTGGATACATTGGGATGATGGAGAAAATAATTCAGGAGTTGGACTAACTAATGGCGGCATATTTTTCGTCGCTTCACGATGGACCCCGGATGATCTTATACCTTACAGCGGGATGGCAATAACCATGTTGCAGATTTACATCAGAGATATACCCACGAGTGCAACCGTAAAAATATGGCAGGGTAATGATGCATCAAGTCTTGTTGAACTTGTCAGTCAACCTGTTAGTCCGGTTTATGAACATAGCTGGCAGATTATTCAGCTAACGACTCCTTATGTTATTGATGTAAATCAGGAGCTATGGTTCGGATATGAAATCGATGATCCGGGACCAGGTTTCTTTCCTGCAGGTATAGATGATTTTACCAACTATCCCGGAAAAGGTGATAAAGTAAAGCTTGGTTATGACGGTAACTGGGAAAACTTATCGGGTTATGGAATCCCGGGTGACTGGAACATACAGGCATTTGTTACTGATGAAGAAAGCATTGTATTGATAACTGATGCTGCAGGTCAGGCCAGTTTTGAAGCTCTCAACGGATCCTATTATTATACTGTCACCAAACCGGGTTTTGTGCACTACAACGGAACTTTTAGCGTTGAAGGATACCCACTGGGGTTATATATAATCCTTTATGAAGACAGCGGGTTGAATTCAGTTACTTTCTATGTGGATATGACCGATGCCCCTGATTTTGATCCTGATGTTCATTCCGTTTATCTTACCGGAAGTTTTACCGGCTGGGCTGAACCGGGCACAACCGGTTCTATAGAAATGTCGCTGGTTCAGAGAGCTGGCAGGGATTCGATGTCTGTTGTTTCAGATAAGGATGTGCTGATTTACACTGCCACTCTTGATCTTCCAACCGGACAACATCAGTATAAATATTTCTCCGATGCCTATGGCCCGGGCTGGGAAGGTGGCGAATGGCAGGGAGATCCCAACAGGGTAATTGAAGTTAATGATGATATGGTGATCAATGATGTTTGGGGTTATTACCAGCCACCTTCACCAGGTATGCAGTTTAATCTTCCTCTGCCAAACCAGACCTATGAAGTAGGAGTTGATACTCATATTCCTGTGCAGATCGAGTTAACGGGCAATTATACTGTCTATTATTATATGTATCTGGTGGGTTATGATTTTTATGAATACTTTACCGATGGTTATATCAGTCAACCTGGAATCTATGATTTTCAATATAGTATTAATTCATTTACACCGGGAGGAACTTATTCCTTCTTTATGGAATACTACATATATGAAACCGGTTCCTTGTATTATCTTAACAGTAACATCTTTACTATTATCAATGATGCATCCACAATTGAAGTTGTGCAACCTGGGCAGGGCGATATATGGTTTTCCGGTAGCGGAAATTATATTACCTGGAATTCACTGAATGTCAATTCTGTGAATATTTATTATTCCCTTGACGATGGACAAAACTGGGGAGTTATTGCGACAAATATACCCTCATATAACGGCTATGATAGCTGGGGATATAACGGGTTCTGGTGGCAGATACCCCCCGGAATTGAAGGTTTGAACAATCAGAGTCTGGTTCGGATAGAAGACAGCTCATTTCCTTCTGTTGAAGGCTATTCGGAGCCCTTTACAATTATGCCTTCACCCATTCAGTTTAATACCCCGTTGCCTGGACAAACCTATCAGGTGGGCGTAGATGAATTTATTCCCGTTGAGGTTGAAATAACTGAAAATCTGACGATAGAGTATTTTTTGCATATTGATGTTTACGGCAATTGGATAAACTTTGGCTATAATTATGTAACCGGACCGGGAATTTACAATCATGTATTTGAAATCCCTGATATCCTGCCACCTGGAAATCATAGTTTTCTCCTGGAATTTTATATTTCAGACAATGGATACTATGGTTTAATTCAAAGTAATTATTTTACTATCATCAATAATAATACTGTTGTTGATGTTGTAGTACCCATGGAAGATGAAGTATGGGTAGCCGGTGGCTGGTATGAAATCCGATGGAATTCCTTGAACGTAAACAATGTAAACATTTCCTATTCTGTTAACAATGGCGCAGAATGGATTTCTATAGCCCAGTCAGTTCCTTCTTATGAGGGATATTATTATTGGGGAAACAACGGATATTACTGGCAGGTGCCGGCTCACATTGAAGGCAATAACCCGCAAAGCCTTATAAAAATTGAAAGCACAGCGAATCCAAGTGTTTATGGGTTATCGGATTTATTTACAATTGCGGGAGCACCTGTTAAATTCATTAACCCTGTAGCAACTACAGTGCTGGCAGTGGGTGATCCGTTACCAATCATTCTGGATCTGAATCCAGAATCATACCTTGAGATATACATTATTGATCCTTATTATGGTTGGTACTATGTTGATTTTGTTTTTGCAAATGCCGGAATTTTTACATATAATTACGTAAATACCGGCTGGATGTCACCGGGCCAATACCAGGTATTTGTCTATCATTCATCCACAGGTTTTGGTATTTATAGTGATTACTTCACCGTAGTTCCTTCCGGAACAGTTTACGATGTAACTTTCAACCTGGATATGTCGAATGCACAGGAGTTTGACCCCAACGGGCATCATGTACATATGACAGGAGATTTTTTGAACTGGGCAGTACCCGGTTCACCGGGTTCAGCTGAATTGAACCTTAGCGATCCTGAAACCATGATTTATTCAAAAGCCATATCATTGAAGCCCGGATTAAGATATTACAAATATTTCTCTGATGCTTACGGGCAGGAATGGAACGGAGGCGAATGGAACGGTGATCCCAATAGGATGATACAGGTTTCCGGTAACATGACGGTTAATGATATATGGGGTGTTCATGCGGCGGTGTTCTTTAATCTCGACTTACAATCCGACCCAGCCGGAGCAGGAATTCTATCAGGTTCAGGAACTTACAATGCACATCAAATCATTGAGCTGAGTGCAACCACAAATGAAGGTTATGTTTTTATTGACTGGGAAGATATTCATGGTAATGTTATCAGTCTGGATGAAATCTGTAATTACCTTATGCCCGCCAGGCATACAACTTTAATCGCAAAATTTGAGGTAGAAAGCAATGTGGAAGATCTTCACACATTGGATGTAAAACTTTTTCCCAATCCTGCCAACCGCATTGTGAAAATTATTTCAGAGGCGGTGATTAAAGAAATGTCTGTTTCAGATATTACGGGTAAAGTAGTTATGTTAATGCCTGTAAAAGATAAGGAGACCAATATCATTGTTGAAGGTTTTGATCCGGGCATGTACATTGTCAGATTTTACACTGAAAATGATGTAATCGTAAAAAAACTGCAGGTAAGCAGATAGTCCTTTGGTAATTTCATTTTTATTAAAGCTGTGTCCTGATTCGGGGCACAGCTTTTTTCTTTAATAAACCGTAAGGAAATTTATTTTCAAAACAAATCACTCCCGATGCCCTGTTTTTGCAAAATGGTTTTATTTTTGCATAGAAGTCAGCAGCAAATAATTCGGCAACACTTTTTTATCCTCTCGCCATAGTGACAAAGAAATATTTTTATATCGTAATACTTTTCCTGGTTTCCATCTCATTTTTTTCCTGTAACCCAGCAAGGCGTTTACCCGAGGGTAAGTATCTGCTTAACCGTAACCGCATTGAAGTTCAGGATGCTGAAGTTGAAAGGTCAGAACTTGCATCTTATTTAAGACAAAAACCCAACCGCCGCATACTGGGTTTTTACAGATTTCATCTAAATGTTTATCAGCTGGCCGATCGTGGCAGGGAAACGGGTTTCAGAAACTGGATGAAAAATACCATTGGCGAACCACCTGTTATTTACGATCCGATACTGACACAAAATACAACAAGGCAATTTGAATTATATCTCAATTCAAAAGGGTATTTCAATGCTGAAGTAAGTTTTGAAGAAAACCTGAAAAGGCAAAGGGCCTTAATCACCTATAGTATTAAAGGAAATAAACCCTATACTGTAAGGAATCTGAGTTACAATGTAAGAGACCCTTACATTCGGGAGTTCATACTGGCTGATACTTTAAATACTTTGATTCAACCTGGCGAACGGTACGATGCAGATGTGCTTCAGAGAGAGCGAAACCGCCTGACTCGTCACCTGAGAAATGAAGGCTTCCACCAATTTAACCGCGAATTTATCTATTTTCAGGTTGACAGCAGTCTGAACTCTCACCAGGTAAACATTGAGCTTCTGGTCAATAATCCGGTAAGACAGGTACCAGGCATTCGTGACTCAGTGGTGGAGTTGCGCCACCGCAGGTATATGATAGACCGGCTCATGATCCTTCCCGAATATTCGCCTCTGCTGGCAGACCAGCCGCGGGAAGACACCACCATTTACGTAAGAAGATTAGCCGCACACGACAAAAACTATGATTATATTTTTTTGCATAACGGACCATTGAGAATCAAGCCTTCTATTGTTTCAGACCACATAATTCTGAGGCCGGGAGAGTTTTTCCGTCTCTCCGATGTGGAGCAATCCTATAGCTTCCTTTCGGGGATGAGAAATTACAGGTATATCAACCTGCATTTTTCAGAAAGCCCGAATCCGGTCATGGGCGAGCCTTCCGATACACTTGGATTTCTGGATGCGCGTGTGCAATTGAACCGTTCGGCTGCCAATGCTTTTACCATTGAAGCAGAAGGCCTTAACACAGCCGGTAACCTGGGTGTTGCCGGCAACCTGCTATATCAGAACCGGAATATATTCAGGGGTGCTGAAATATTCAACCTTCGGTTTAAAGGAGCATTGGAGGTAACCGGCGATGGCAGTACCGGTGAAGTTTTTCAAAGATTTCCCTTCAATACCCTGGAACTGGGAGTTGAAGCCGGGATTGATTTTCCAAAATTACTGTTACCTTTTTCCATAGAGCGCTTGTCAAGAAATTCAAGGCCCAAAAGCACTATATTAACAGGTGTCAATTTCCGGCAACGGCCAGATTATACACGCTATGTTCTCAATCTCTCCTACGGATTTGAATGGAATGAAACTCCGCAGAAAAGACATTTTATTTATCCCCTTGAGATCAGCTCCATCAGGGTTTATAATGATTCTATCCTTAGAGCCAATATACCTGATGCCAATCCTTTTATCCTGAGTCGTTTTCGCGATCACCTGATCCTAGGGCTTAAGCATACCTACATTTACAACACCCAGGAACTGGGGAAGATAGGTGATTTTATGTACCTGCGAACCAATTTTGAATCTGCAGGAAATATCCTGGATGCTGTGGCCGGAGCCTTTAATTTTACTATGGATGAAGAAGGCAGTTTTAATGTGTTTAATATTCCCTACTCGCAGTATATAAAGGGAGATGCTGACTTCAGGTTTTACAGGGTTTTTGATGATAACCAGACCCTGGTTTTCCGAATTATGAGTGGACTGGGTCTGCCTTACGGTAATTCGGTTGTAATGCCTTTTATAAAAAGTTATTATGGAGGAGGTGCCAATAGTTTAAGGGCCTGGCGTATTTATTCGCTGGGACCCGGAAGTTATTCCAGTCCCAATGAAGGTCGTTTCGACAGATATGGTGATGTAAAACTTGAAACAAACCTTGAATACCGCTTCAGGTTTTACCAGTTCTGGCATGGAGCTTTTTTTGCCGATGCCGGCAATGTTTGGTTTGTAAGAAAAAATGACCAGTTTCCCGGTGGAGAGTTCAAGTTTAACAGTTTCATCAATGATATTGCCCTGGGTGGTGGTTTAGGACTTCGACTGGATTTTAACTTTTTTGTACTCAGGGTAGATGCGGCAGTGCCCCTGCGCGACCCTTCCCTGGCAAAAGGCAGTCGCTGGATTTCGTCATGGCCCGGATTCAGCGAGTATAACTTCAACCTGGGAATCGGTTATCCCTTCTGATAAAAATAAAACAATATTTACCTGAGAAGTAATTTATCAGTACCTTCAAGTTTCATAAATTAAGACACAATTTTATTTTTCGCGGTTTTCATAGCATATGCCTGATCAAAAACAATTCATTGATATATTTCTGCGCGAGTTTCCCTATGAACCCACACCAGATCAGTTTGCGCTTATTGATAAACTCTCTGAATTTCTTATGGCACCGCAGGTTAATGCCCTTTTTATTCTTAAAGGTTATGCAGGTACCGGAAAAACCACCATTGTCTCAAACCTGGTAAATGTATTGCCACACCTTAAAGCTCAAAGTGTATTGCTTGCACCCACCGGGAGAGCTGCCAAGGTAATCAGCGCTTATTCAGGAAAACCTGCTTATACCATTCATCGGAAGATTTACAGGTTAAGAAGTGATGGTGAGGGAGGCGTTGCTTTTAAACTCATTCCCAATAAACATGTAAATACGCTTTTTATCGTGGATGAAGCTTCCATGATCTCCGATTATGAGTCTTCCAGTGAAAGAAGTACATTCGGTTCAGGAAGTCTGCTTGACGATTTGATCAGATATGTTTACAGTGGCGATAATTGCCGGCTTATCCTAATCGGAGATACCGCCCAATTGCCTCCCGTAAACCGGTCGGAGAGTCCGGCATTGAATATTCCTTTTCTGGAGAGCAGTTTTCATTTTAAGATATGGTGGGCTGAGCTCAGGGAAGTGGTACGTCAGGAAGCCGGTAGCGGAATCCTTCACAATGCTACTATTGTGCGCAACCAGATTCAGAAAACAGAAGATGATAAAGGTTTTGTGAAATTTAACCTGGATGGTTACAGGGATATTATGCGCCTGCAGGGACCCGAAACAGCTGACTATATTAACGATGCCTTTTCTACACGCAATTTTGGCGATACCATAGTGGTATGCCGCAGCAATAAACGCGCTAACCTTTACAATAAGCATATAAGGCAGCGGGTGTTATACCTTGAGGAGGAGATCAGTGCGGGTGATTTGCTTATGGTGGTTAAAAACAACTATTTCTGGTTGCCGGAAGAATCCAGTGCAGGTTTTATTGCCAATGGCGATATTATCGAAATAAAACGCATTCAGCGCATCGAGGAACTTTACGGATTTCGCTTTGCTCATGTCAGCATCCGCATGATTGATTATCCCGATCAGGCCGAACTGGATATTATCATTTTTCTTGATACCCTGGATATTGAAGGACCTTCATTTACCTTTAAACAAACACAGAAACTTTTTGATGAAGTGAGCCTGGATTATGAAGATGAGCCCAACAAAAGGAAACGAATGGCTAAAATCAAGGAAAACCATTATATCAATGCACTTCAGGTAAAATTTGCCTATGCACTTACTTGTCATAAAGCACAGGGGGGACAGTGGGAAAATGTTTTTGTGGAAATGGGTTATATCCCCGATAATAAGCCCGATACAGATTATTACCGGTGGTTGTATACTGCACTTACACGTGCCACACAAAACCTTTACCTGATGGGTTTTTCAGATGATTTTTTTGAATAAAACAATGATTAAAAAGAGAATAAGATGAAAAAAGAAAATTTAAATCGGCCGGTAATCTATCAGCTTTTACCGAGACTTTTCAGCAATACAAACAGAAATAATAAGAAATATGGCACCCTGGCTGAAAATGGCAGTGGTAAGCTGAACCATATTACCAAACATGTTTTGCATCAGATCAGAAAACAGGGTATTTCACACATCTGGTTTACAGGTTTAATTGAGCATGCCAGTTGCACAGCATATCCGCAGCACCACATAGAAAGCGATAATCCTCAGGTTGTAAAAGGGATTGCCGGTTCTCCATATGCCATAAGAGATTATTACGATATTGATCCCGATCTTGCAGAAAATATTCCATCAAGAATGGCCGAGTTTGATAGTCTTGTAAAACGCTGTCATGAAATGAAGCTGGGAGTGATCATGGATTTTGTACCCAATCATGTGGCCCGCAGTTATCATTCGGATTCCAAACCCGGGGGAGTTGACGATCTGGGTGAAAAAGACGACAAGGAAAAAGCCTTTTCACCTACCAATAATTTCTATTACCTGCCTGGTGAAGAGCTGGTTTTGCCTGAGCAGCTTAAGCAATTACCTTATGTTACAGCCTCAGGAAGAGAACCTTATCATGAATTTCCCGCCAAAGCAACCGGTAATGACCGCTTTACTGCCAGGCCTGATATCACCGACTGGTATGAAACCGTGAAGCTGAACTATGGTATTGATTATCTGAATCATGGAAAGAAACATTTCGACCCGATACCTGATACCTGGTTCAAAATGCGCGATATTTTGCTTTTCTGGGCTTCAAGGGATATTGATGGTTTCCGTTGCGATATGGCTGAGATGGTGCCGGTAGAGTTCTGGAACTGGGTAATTCCCCGGGTAAAAGAAAAGTTTCCGGAAATAATTTTCATTGCAGAAATATATAATCCTGAAGCATACAGGCTTTATATCGAAGAAGGCCGGTTTGATTTCCTTTATGATAAAGTGGGTTTGTACGATACACTGAGGATGGTTATGGCAGGTAACGTGCCGGCCAGGCATATAACACATGAATGGCAAAAGCTTGACGGGCTGGATCCATATATGCTCAGATTTTTGGAAAATCACGATGAGCAGCGTATTACATCCCAACAATTTGCAGGCAGTGCCCGTGCCGGCTGGCCTGCTATGGCGGTATCGGCCCTTATGAATAAAGGATCTGTAATGATTTACTCCGGTCAGGAAAGCGCCGAGCTGGGCTCAGGTGAAACAGGCTTCAGCAGCGATGACAGCCGAACCAGCATTTTCGACTATTGCCATATGCCTATGCACCTCAATTGGGTTAATAATGGAAAATATGATGGTGGAGGTTTCAACGAAGATCAAAAAATGAATTTTAGATTCTATACACGCTTGCTCAACTTGTGTCATCACGAAGTTTTCAGAAAGGGAAGCTTCTATGATCTGATGTGGTTCAATGAAGATGGTGAGTTTTTTAACGGAAACTACACTTATACATTCGTGAGATACTACAAAGGGCAGACTTTTCTTGTAGTTGCTAATTTTAATGCGGAAGATTCTGTAAAACTGAAAATCAAATTCCCTCCTGATCTTCTGAAACTGATGGGGCAGGAGGGAAATCAACTTATTTCGGGGAAGGATATTCTTTCCGGTCAGAAAAAGCAGATCAGGGATGTTGATAAATTTTCTGAAACAGGTATAACTGTGGTTATTGAAAGATCATCAGCCTGTGTTTTCCATTTAAAATTTAAGATGAAAAATTGATTACATACCCTGATATTCTGAGCATAGAAGCAAAACGCAACAATTTATTTTTTGAAAATCCGGAATGTTTAAAACCAATTGGGGCGAAAATTGTTAACTAATATGGAAACATGAAACTATACATATACGATAAAACTAAAATTAACTTTTTTTATCAATAGGGCGTTTCAGTTTTATCGTTACTTTTGTAACCCTAAATCATTTTTAACCAACAGATTACTTTAAAAAAACCAAAATTATGCTTTTGAACAACAAAAAAACAGGTTCGGTCATCACAGCAGTGCTTTTTGCCTTCGCATTAGTGATTGCACAACCTGCAAATTTATTTGCTAATAACGATAAACCAGAAGAAGACAAAGAAGAAGAAACCTTTCGTTTTGAAGACGAAGCATTGTTGAACTTTTTTGATGCCAATCAGGAGATCAGTCAGTTGCAAAGACAAACCCAGGAAAGAATGGCCGAGACCGTTGGTCAGCTTGATCTTACCCTTGAAAGATTTAACCAGATTGCCCGTGCCAACCAGATTGGTGCTCTTCAGGGCGGTGCTTTTACCGATGATGAAATCAATGCCTTTAATCAACTTGGACCCCAGATAAGCCAGCTCCAGAGAGAGCAACAAATGATGATTACTACTATCCTTGAAGAAAAAGGCTTCACCACCACTTCTTATCAGGAAGTTTTGAATGAATACCGTACGGATCAGGATTTACAAGCTTATGTTCGTGAACTCCTGCGCGAAAGAAGAAGACAGGAAATTCTTGAAGAAAGAAGAAGAGAGGCTGAAGAAAAAGCTCAACAGGAGCAAGGCTAAGAAAAATATTTCAATCGTCTTATCGAATAAGCTTCGTGGGTATTTCTCACGAAGCTTTTTTTTAGCGACTAATGAAAAAACGCCTTAAGGGAAGACATACATCGATAGAATTCTGTAAAAAAACATCTATAAAAAAACAACCCGGGGAACCACCCCCGGGTTGCGCTCACAAATTATTTAAAATCCCGGAATAATAAACGTATGAGAAAAACAAGACAATTTCTTCCGGGAATTCTTAAGTACGTTTATACCAGTCCGGCAAATCCCATAAATGCTAATGCCAGAATACCAGCAACCACAAGTGCTGCGGGCGCACCGCGCATAGCTTTGGGCAGATCCATAAGTTCCATATGCTCTCTTATTCCCGCAAACAGGATAATGGCCAGCGCAAATCCTGTTGCATGTGAAATAGCAAATACCACCCCCTGCATAAGGGTAAACTCATTCTGAACGGTTAAAAGTGCTACACCCATGATTGCACAGTTGGTGGTAATGAGTGGCAGGAAAATACCCAGTGCCTGGTAAAGCTCAGGACTAACCTTTTTCAAAATGATCTCAACCATCTGTACCAGCGATGAAATTACCAGGATGTATGAAATGGTCTGCAGATACGTGATATTAAAAGGTACCAGTACATAATTATAAATCAAAAACGTAACAATGGTTGCCAGTGTCATTACAAACAATACTGCTCCCGACATTCCCACCGAAGTGGATACCTTGGCTGAAACTCCCATGTAAGGACAAATTCCAAGGAACTGCGCCAATACAATGTTATTGACAAAAATGGCTCCGATTATAATTGCGAAATATTCCATGGTTTATGAATTTAAGCAGTTTTTTTCTTGAGAAAATTAAACAGAATGATCAGATAGCCCATTCCTATAAATGCCCCGGGGGCCAGTACAAATACGAGCATGCCATCAGTAACGCCGGGTATCAGCTGAATTCCGAATATGGAGTATGCACCAAGTATTTCACGCAAACCTCCCAGCATGGTAAGTGCCAGTGTAAAACCGAGCCCCATACCCAGGGCATCCACGATAGAGCTTCCAATATTATTTTTGCTGGCAAATGCTTCTGCACGGCCCATTACCAGGCAGTTTACCACAATAAGAGGAATAAACAATCCCAGCGAATCGAACAGATCGGGCAAATAGGCTTCCATGGTAAGTTGCACGATGGTAACAAAGGAGGCAATGATAACAATAAAACTGGGAATTCTTACCTTGTTGGGGATTACATTTTTAATAATGGAAACCACTGTGTTTGAGCCCAGAAGTACAAATGTGGTTGCCAGTCCCATACCCAACCCGTTAAAGGCTGATGTGGTTACACCCAGCGCTGGACATAAACCCAGCAAGAGAATAAATACCGGGTTGTCTTTTATAAATCCTTTGGTGAAATTTTTCCATTGCTTCATAATTCCGGACCTCCCTCTTGTTTGGTTTGTGATAATATGTGGTCAGCAAAAGTATTATAAGCCCGCTGAATGGCATCGCAATATGCCCTTGATGTAATCGTAGCGGCTGTAATGGCATCGATTTCTCCATTGTCTTTGCTTACCTTTAATAGGGTTGTTTCAGGGTCGATATCTTTGAACTGATCGCTCCAGTCGCTTTTGCTTTTATCTATCTTATCGCCCAGCCCCGGAGTTTCTTTGTGCTGAAGGTGCACCACGTCAAAAATTCTTCCATCGGGGTAAAAGCCCACCATAGCAGTTATTCTTCCCGAGTAACCCCTGTTGGTCCAGGTATTCACAGCAATACCCACAAGCTCATTATTTTTGTAGGCAAAATTGAATTCAAGAGAATCGCCACCATCGGGGGGCAGGAACATCCTGCTTTCCAGGCGGTCAAATTCGGGCACTACCTGGCTTATGGCATTCTGTCGTTTGGCTTCACGAGCCTGGGCAATGGGTTCGGCAGTAAGATTATAAACGGTAGCCAGTGTAAAAGATGCAGCAGCTGTTACCAGTAACAGGGTGAGCACCATATTGATAAAAGTGGATTCTTTTTTAGCCATTTTTTACCTCCTCTCCGAAACGCTTGGGTTTAAAACCGCGGTTAATTAAGGGTACAAAAGCATTCATAATTAAGATGGCAAATGCCACACCTTCGGGATATGCCCCGAATATCCGGATAATAATGGTGAGAAAACCGCAGCCAATGCCATAAATAATCATTCCCCAGCGGCTCATGGGGCTGGTTACCATATCGGTGGCCATGTATATAGCTCCCAGCATCAAACCGCCCGTTACCAGGTGAAACAAAGGGTCAACATATACTTCAGGGTCAATCATCCACAGAATGCCTGCAAGAACCACAACCGAACCCAGGTATGATGCAGGAATTTCCCAGGTAATAATTTTTCTGATGAGCATATAAATACCACCCAGCAGGATGGCCAGTGCGGATATCTCACCCACAGAACCTCCCATGTTACCCATCAGCAGGTTTACATATTCGGGTACCTCCGGCAGCAGCTCCGAAACTCTCTCTCCCTGTGCTACACCTTCCTTTATAACTGCCAGTGGGGTAGGGCCGGTAATGATATCGGTAAGCTGGGTGCTTAAAGCAGTGGGCCTGGGATACATATTCATTTCGACCGGGAAGGAGATCATCAGGAATACCCTACCAACCAGTGCAGGGTTGAAAATATTCTTTCCCAGCCCTCCGAAGGTCATTTTTGCCATGCCTATGGAAACCAGCGATCCGATTATAACCATCCACAGGGGTAAGCTGGCAGGTACAATAAAGGCCAGCAGTGCACCCGTAATGATGGCCGAACCGTCAAAAACGGTAACCGGACCTTTTATCAGGTATTTTTGAATGATGAACTCAAAGAACATGCACGATACAATGGCCGTCAGTGTTACCAGGATGGCTGCCAGGCCGAAAAAATAAAATGAAACCAGGGCAGCGGGTATCAGCGACAGCAACACACCATACATGATCTTGCTCACAGATTCTTCTGTGTAAACATGGGGTGAGCCCGATACGGTTAATAAATTCATAATTATCTGTTGTTTAGCAATGCTTTATTTTACGATGATTTCTCTGACAATACATGATTACTTATGCCGTGAACGGATCATTTTACCCGTTTCATTTTTTCCTACCCTGATCTGGTCGAGCAAAGGACGGCCCGATGGACAGATGTACAGGCAAGAGCCACACTCAATGCAGTCCATGATTTTTTCCGATTCACAATCTTCAAACTTGTTATGGCTTGCCAGAACCGCAAGCAGATAGGGTTCGAGACCCATAGGGCATATACTTGCACAACGTCCGCAACGAATGCAGTTGTGAACCGGTTTTCTTGATGTTTCAGCCTGCGGGAATAGTAAAATACCGCTGGTGCCTTTGGTAACAGGTGTATTGAGATCACTCAGTGATTTACCCATCATGGGACCCCCGTTAACAACTTTTCCGGTATTTTCCGGCATTCCGCCGGCTGCTTCAATAAGTTGCGTTATGGGTGTACCTATACGAACCAGGAAGTTTGAAGGCTCTTTAAGTCCTTTTCCGGTAACGGTAACCACACGTTCCACCAGAGGTTTGTTTTTCTGAACGGCTTCGTAAACGGCAAAGGAAGTTCCAACATTGTGTACTACACAGCCTACCTCTATGGGAAGTTTGCCTGAAGGTACTTCTCGGTTTACAAGGGCTTTAATCAACTGTTTCTCTCCTCCCTGCGGGTATTTTACCTTAAGGGGCTCAACACTGATGCCGGTATATTGGGGAAGCAACTTACGCAGATGTTCAATGGCATCAGGCTTGTTGTTTTCAATTCCGATGATAGCCTTTTCCACATTCAGTGCCCTCATTTGTATCTGTATTCCTACCAGCATCTCTTCAGCTTTTTCAAGCATAAGGCGATGGTCAGAGGTAAGATAGGGCTCACATTCCACACCATTAATGATTAGATATTCAGCCGTCTTTCCCTGGGGTACCATTAGTTTTACATGCGACGGGAAGGTTGCACCTCCCATACCCACAATTCCTTTTTCATTTACCCGGCTTACAATTTCCTGCGGGCTAAGTGTTATATTTTTAATAAGATCTTTGCTCAGGTCAATCCCTTCTTCCCACACGTCGCCTTCAACCTTAATTACAATGGCTTTCTTGCGATAACCGCTGGTATCAACAACATCATCAATTTTTTGCACCGTGCCGCTCACTGATGAGTGAATATTGGCTGAAATAAATGCTTCTCCTTTGGCAATCAACTGGCCGGCTTTTACGGAATCGCCTTTCTTTACAACGGGGTTAGCGGGCACTCCAAGGTGCTGCGACAAGGGGATAGTAACGGTTTCAGGCAGCGGCAGCACTTCGATGGCTGCACTTTGCGAAAGTTTATTTTCAGGTGGATGTACACCTCCAAGTTTAAAAGTTTTCAATTTTGGTCTCCTTTTTTTGATTCACAATACATTTATAAAAATCAAAAAAGATATTTTATGCCTCTGCAGGCTCAGTTTTGGTTTCCGGACGGGGCTTCCGTGGCGGGAAGTTCAGTTCGTGGATGGCATTGGTCGGGCACACCGGCGGACATTTGCGGCAAAGTGTACACTTATTGTAATCGATATATGCCAGGTTGTTTTCCATTACAATGGCATCGAACTTACATTCTTTTACACATTTGCCACATCCTATGCAGGCTACCTGGCAGTTTTTACGGGCAACACCGCCCTTTTCAACATTGATGCACGACACAAAGATCCTGCGATCTTTTTTTCCCCTTTTGCGGATTTCAATAATGCTTCTCGGACAGGCCTTTACACAAGCCCCGCAGGACACGCAGTTGTCTTTTACCACAGGCAGGCCGGTTTTCTCATCCATATACATAGCATCGAAATCGCACGATACAACGCAGTCGCCATATCCCAGACAACCGTTCGGACAACCCCCCTCACCGGCAAAGAGGCTATGGGCAAAGGCACAGGTCATGTCACCCTCATATTTTACTTTTGGTGGGGCATTTTCGCGGCTACCCGAACACCTTACCACAGCAATGGTGGGATCCTGTTCAGTGGCTTCAAGCCCGAGCAAAGATGCAATTTCAGCCATTACTTCGTTGCCTCCAGGAGGACAGTTCATGCCATCCAGGCTTTCTTTTTTTACGATCTCTTCTGCCAGTGCCCTGCAACCGGCAAGACCGCAGCCACCGCAGTTGGCTCCCGGTAGTTTCTCAGCTACAATATCAATGCGGGGGTCTTCAATAACTTTAAATTTCTGAGCTACCATATACAATACAACAGCGGCTATAGTGCCTAAAGAGCCCAGCGAAATGACGGAGATAAGTGTAATTTCGTTCACCTGATTTGGTTTTGTTAGTGAATGAAAAAAATTATGATCTTTTTAGTCTTAAGTTGTTATGCGGGCAAAAATAGAAAAGTTAATCAAATCAAAGCCTATGCATGACACATTTTTAACGTGCTCTAATTAGCGTTTTATCTTTAAATTAAAGCTTTGATAATAAAGAAGTTTACGGAATCCTTTGTGACACAATTCGTTGCAATGTAATTTAGAATTCGTCTAAATTTTCATGTTGTTAATAGATTAACAACTTACAGGCGCTGAGATTGTTAAGGTAAAAATTCTTGTTCTAAAGCGAGTATTGTAAAGGAGTACAGAATACTAATGCTTGATGAAAAAACGAAAAGAAGCTTTGATTTTGTCCCTTTTGCTGTATAAAATCAAATAGTAGGGTACCATTAAAAGTATGGATGCGAGCGCTGCTAAAGCTTCATTACCGGTAATGGAAAGTAAAATGATCAGCGAAAGCAACAGAATAACAAAGGGCAGAAGGTAACCCATAACCAAAGCCCGGTAACCTAATGATTTTTTAAGTGAAATAATAACATGCTGACCTTGTTCCAGGGTTATGCCCGGAGCAGGGGATTGAACTTCAACAATTTTCTCTGCCACTTCGGCCATACCGCAGTAAGATTTGGAATGGCAGTTGCCACAGGCCGACTGCGGCTGTATACTTACCCATACCCGTTTACCATCAATGCGATCAACGATTCCGGGATGTTCTATGTTTTCTCTGCGGTCAGACATTGGGTTAGCGAGTTATTAAGTTATTGTTTTGCAAAGTTATTAAAAATGATGGTTTGAATTGGACAAGTGAACTGTGCCTGGTTTAGGAATGCTTTTGATACTTAGCTGAGTTTTAGAGAAAAATTGTCTTAGGGTGTGGAAAGGGAAACGGGTAATATTTTTCCGTTGTAAACTTTATGTCCGGTCATGGCAAAATCCGCAATATATGATGCCATAGCCGATGGAGTTACCTCTGACTGATAACCGGGGAATGCTTCATTGAGCATTTCAGTATCCACTGCGCCTATGGCAAGAGCATTGACAAAAATATTCTGAGGCTGAAGTTCAACTGCCAGGCATTCCGACAAAACAGCCAGTGCACCTTTACTTGAAGCGTACAGCGATAAACCAGGAAATTTAACGCTTCCCTGGTAACCTCCCATACTTCCTATGTTTACAATGTGCGACCCCGGAATTAGGTAAGGTAACAGATTTTGAATGAGTTGCACAGGACCTTTTACATTGGTGGCAAAAAGCTGGTCAAAATCTTCTGACAGAAACTGTGAAAATGGTTTTTTTATCAAAAGGCCGGCATTATTTATAAGAATATCAACTTTCTGATGCAGATGCTTCTCAACCAGTTCATTCAACTTCTGAACAGGCTCATTCCGGCCCAGATCAAATGAGAGATATTGCAGATTTTTCCCGGCCTTCAGATTTTTCAATGGCTCAATATTCCGCGAAAGCGCAATAACCCTGTTTTTCTTATTTCCGGTAAATATTTTTACCAACTCCAGACCAATACCCCGCGAGGTACCTGTTATAACAACATTCATGGTTTTACTGTAAACGGTTTAAGGAACAAGGTATTCCTGATAATAATCTGCTAAAGCACTATCTATCCTAACGTGGGTTGGGTTAATGGTTTAAAGTCGATTGGTGGTTTGGATCAAGCTTTAAGTAACACTTCCTGCAGAAAATTAAGCCGATGGTTTTCCTGCAGTTGTTTTCCACATTTTCCACAAGTAAATGCTTAAAACCAATGAAGTAGCCAGTTGTATCCAAAGCGAAAATTCGAAAAAGTTTCCGTAGCCCAGGGATTGCATTGCTTTAATCGGAACAATGAATTTTACTGCAAAGTAAAAAATCTTACTTAGGATAATGGCACTGAAAATAGCTGCAAAAATGTTTAAATACTTTTTCAGCAGATAAAATACACCTGCCATGATCATTAACTCCAGCGAAATGATAACCGCTTTTACCAGTATGGGATGTCCTGACATCACAAAAGAGAACAGCGGCAATGCCAGTGCCAGAAGGTATGCATTGTTGCGGTGGGTGTGAACCATGGCAAGTACCACCATAATACGCATGGGTTCAATGAAATAAAGTGGAAAAGCAAGCATGTGTGAAAATGCAGGCATTAGAAATATAAAGCCAAGTGCCACAATATCAAAAATTATACTTCTGATAGTTATGCCCGTTGCATGAGTTCTTGCGGTCGCTGACATGATAATCCTTTTTTTAATTTATATTGATTTTAAATAAGCAATTGGTATTGAATATATCGAACCAAAAGTAAGAAAATTATTTCAGGAATCTTAATTTTGTGATGATATCTGATTCCTTTGAAATTTAACATTCAAAATATATCACATGGATAGAAGAGATTTTTTAAGAAAGAGTGTTCTGTATGGAGCTGTGGCCGGACTTGGTGCATCGGCCCTGGGCACATTTACTCCGGCTCTGGCAGGATTAAGGCCCCATATCACAAAAGGTAACTTTGATCTGGTGGCCGTCAGGGGTAGCAATCTTGTGGCCATGTTCGATCGTGCTATGCAGGAAATGGGCGGTATGTCGCAATGGGTAAAACCCGGACAAACCGTAGTTGTAAAACCCAATATTGGCTGGGATGTTGTTCCTGATCGTGCGGCCAATACCAATCCCGATCTGGTTGGTGCTGTCGTAAGGCATTGCCTTCAGGCCGGTGCTTCCAGGGTAACAGTTTTTGATCATACCTGCGATAACTGGCAACGCAGCTACGAAAACAGCGGTATTGAAAAGGCTGCCCGTGATGCCGGTGCAAGGGTAGTACCCGGAAACTTTGAGCGAAACTACAGAGATATTTCTATTCCGGGCGCAGTAAGATTGACGGAAGCTAAAGTACACGAGCAAATACTCGATAATGATGTTTTTATCAACGTTCCGGTTCTTAAGCATCATAGTTCAACCCGGGTTACCATTGCCATGAAAAACCTGATGGGAATTGTTTGGGATCGCCGCTACTGGCATCGAAATGATCTGAACCAGTGCATTGCCGACTTTTGCCTTTTCCGCAAGCCCGATCTTAACATTGTAGATGCCATGCTGGTAATGACGCAAAATGGTCCCAGGGGTACATCTACCGCCGATCTTGTAAGGAAAAACAGTCTGATGGTTTCATCTGATATTGTGGCTATTGATGCTGCCAGTGCTTTGATCTTTGGAGAAGAACCTGCCAACGTTGGGCATCTTGCCATAGCTGAAGAATTGAACATCGGCAGCCTCGATCTTTCAAAACTGAATATTCAGCGGGTTTATATGTAACAGCAGTATCTGAATGGATTATGGCTCCATACCGAACCCTTAATTAACTAAATCATTTTCTATAATAATAATTTCATGCTGCTCCGTCACCTAAGAAAAATCAGGATTATTGTCTCACTTCTGATTTTTGGTTTTTTGCTTCTCTTTTTCATGAATGTTCACGGACGGATTATTGATCCGGTAGCGGAGTTTTTACTGCGTCTGCAGTTTTTCCCTTCAGTACTGAGGTTTAGCGCTATTGCATTTGCAGTATCTTCACTGGGTTTTCTGCTGATTTTGTTGCTTACTTTTCTCTTTGGACGGGTGTACTGTTCTTCCATATGTCCATTGGGTACTCTTCAGGATATTTTTATTGCCCTGGCCAGAAGATTTAAACCCAAAAAGAAAAGAAGATTTGTTTATACATCTAACAGGAAATTCATTCTCAGATATTCTATTCTGGCTGCAACACTTTTGTTCTGGTTTTTTGGAAGCTTGTTCCTGTTAAACCTCCTGGATCCCTATTCCAATTTTGGAAAAATCAGCGTAACACTTTTTCAACCTCTTTTTACACAGGGAGTAAACGGGTTATCGGGGTTACTGGAGAGGTTGGACCTGTTTTTTATTACACCCCTTCTGAAACAATCATTGCCTGGCGATGTGGTTGCTGTTTCGGTGGGAATTCTGGGTGTTATTATGACCCTTAGCATATGGCGTGGCCGTCTTTTCTGCAATTCTCTTTGTCCGGTAGGCTCGGTGCTGGGATTGGTTTCAACCCGGTCTTTGTACAGGGTAGCTTTCCGGGAAGCAGCATGCACACTTTGCGGAAAATGTGAAAAAGTATGTAAAGCCGAATGTATTGACAGTAAAAAGAAAACAGTCGATATGAGCCGGTGTGTAAGCTGTTTTAATTGTTTCGACAGCTGTTCCAACAACGGTTTATATTATGAAAATGCATTCTCAGGTAAGAAAAAAGCCATAACCCTAAATACAACAGATAATTTACGCAACGAAAAAAGAACCTTCCTGCTTACGCTGGCAGGTGGAATGATGAGTATTCCGTTGCTGAAAAAACTTGCGAAGGCGCAGGTTGAACCCGGCAAAGCAGGTATGGTACCCACAGGAACCGGTTTGCCCGTTACCCCGCCAGGCTCCATGAGCCACGATCATTTTACCGGTAAGTGCATAGCATGTTATTTGTGTGTGGGTGCCTGTCCAACAAATGTTATTATTCCTTCATTCTTTGATTATGGCCTGGAAGGGTTTATGCAACCCAAACTGGATTACCATAAAAGTTTCTGCAACTTCGATTGTACCCGGTGTACTGAAGTTTGCCCTACCGGCGCCATTACCAGGCTTGACCGTGATACCAAGCATATTACTCAGATAGGGATTGCAAAATTTATGTACGAAAGCTGTGTAGTTACGGTTGATGGCACCGATTGCGGGGCCTGCTCCGAACATTGTCCTACCAAAGCCGTAACGATGGTTCCCTATAACGGGTTATGGCTTCCCGAAGTAGAACCCGAACTGTGCATTGGCTGCGGCGCATGCGAATTTGCCTGCCCCACTGAACCTTACAAGGCAATTTATGTGGAAAGTAATGCCTTGCATAAACAGGCTTTACCCCTCAGTGATGATCACGGGCCCAGGGATCATGATAAGGATGAATTCCCGTTCTGATCATTTTGCTTATCTGTAATAAAATCAGTGGTTTAATCGTTATTGTACCAGGTATTTTTTGTTTCAGATAAATTTTGTTAAACTATTAACAATGCTACATTTCTTTTATCTTTGTATCGTTGTTATCTATGACTGAAAACCCTGAATAATATGAATCAGCAATTAAAAATACGAGATCTTACTTTACGCGATGGCCAGCAATCACTTTTTGCCACCCGCATGACACAGGAACAGGTTGACAGGGTGCTTCCGCTTTTTAAGCAAGCCGGTTTTTATGCCATGGAGGTGTGGGGCGGGGCAGTGCCCGACTCGGTAATGCGATATCTGAATGAGGATCCTTGGGAACGACTCGAAAAAATCAAAGCAGTAATTGGCGGTTCATCAAAGCTTACAGCATTGTCGCGTGGGCGTAACCTGTTTGGCTACAATCCTTACCCTGATTCGGTTATTGAAGGTTTTAACCGCAACGCCATAGAATCGGGTATAGATATCATGCGGATCTTTGATGCCCTCAACGATGCCAATAATATTCGTTCTACCATTAAATTTGTGAAGGAAAACGGTGGAATTGCCGATTGTACCGTTTGCTATACCGTTGACCCCCGGTTTTCGAAAAAAGAACGGCTTGTAGGATATCTAAAGGGAAAGCCCCTGCCTCAGAAGATCTTTACCATTGAATATTTTGTAACCAAGGCAAAGGAACTGGAAGACATGGGTGCGGATATGATCACCATAAAAGATATGGCCGGATTGATCCCACCTGTAAAATCTGGTATCATCATAAAGATGATGAAGCAGGAGCTTAAAATTCCCATCGATTTCCATACTCATTCCACACCCGGTTATGGTTTGGCATCGGCGCTTACAGCCATCATTAACGGAGTGGATATCATAGATACATCCATTATGAATTTTGCAGGTGGTCCGGGTGCGCCGGCCTATGAGATCATTCATATTTTCTGCGACAAACTGGGAATTGATACCGGTGTGAATGTGGATGTTATTGCCCCTATCAATCTTGAATTGAAAAAGATACGCCAGGAACTTGCAGAGTTTGATTCCTATAAAATTTTCCCAAGGGAATTTGATCTTTCCAATGATAAACTTCCCGTAAAAATTGATGATTTGTTTTATAAGGCTATTGATCTGGCCACTGAAAGAAAAGAACGGGAACTGCTTGAAACCACACAGGCCATTGAACAATATTTCAATTTTCCGCCACCCAATGAAAATGTACGTATGGCGGAAGTACCCGGTGGAATGTACACCAATATGCTGGCACAACTCAAGCAGTTAAAGCTTGAAGAATTGCTGCCCCGTGTACTGGAGATCATACCCAGTGTTCGACTTTCTGCCGGTTGTCCGCCTCTTGTTACACCCACCAGTCAGATTGTTGGTGTGCAGGCAGTAAACTGTATACAAGATGAAAATGCCGGAAAACCCATATATACCAATAAGTCGAATCAGTTCGTAAATCTGGTTAAAGGCCTTTACGGAAAAACTCCCATTCCCATTGACCCGGAATTTCGCAAGCAAATTACAGGTTCACCCAAAGAGATAGCTTACGATCCTAAAGATTATCAAAAGCAGGAAAATCCTACTCTGGATGAGTTTGGAGGGGTAAAACTGGCAGCCAATGAAAAGGAAGAGTTGTTGCTGGAGCTTTTTCCATCGGTGGCTAATAATTTTCTTACAAACAGGATAGAAATGAAATACATGGCTGAACTCAATGCCATTGAAGATGAGAAAAGGAAAAAACTAATGGCTGCCAAAGCGGAGTACGATAATCTGAGCGATGAACAGAAACACGAAAGACTGGAAGCCGGATTGTATAACTTCCCCTGGCGAACCGATGAAGAGTCGGATGGAAAAATTGATGAATCGGAATGGGACGAACTCGGGCATAGCTAATAAAAAACGGGGCTTTTTCTTAAAAGCCCCGTTTTTTACTTCGGTCTTCGGTTCCCGAATCGCTAATCGCTCTCGGGACTTCGGGCTGTCGCCCTCAGCTTCCGGCTTAATTAACTGCTACAATATCCAGTTTGATAGTAAAGTTATCATGGATCAGGTTATCACCCAGGTTGTCGAAGAAGCGGCCACTGCCGAATCTTACATCCCACATGGTACGGTCAAGATCGAAATCAGCTTTTGCGGTCATTACACCGTTTTCCATACCTACATGGGCAGGAAAAGAAATTCCATGTGTTATACCCTTAATGGTTAGGTTTCCGCTGATGGTATAATTGGGTTCGCCTTCAGCTGCATTTTCGCGCTTTACTATGTTTGCCATTTCAAATGTGGCTTCCGGGTAAGTGGCTACTGAAAAGAAATCATCTGATTCAAGGTGTCCTTGCAGACGTGCGTTGGTTCCCGGATCTTCAAGATCCAATACAACGATCTGGGTCATGTCAATTACAATGTTTCCTCCTACGATCTGGTCGGCAACAATGTAAAGTTCGCCGGATGACAAGCCGATGGTGCCATAATGTCGGCCGGTTACTTTGGTACCTTCCCAGGCAACAGTACTTCGGGCCATATCAATATTTTTTACTACTGCATTTTCTGGTTTTTCGCCCGGTTCGAGTCTTTCCGATATTTCAGCAGCTTTTTCACTGGTTCCTCCACATGCAGCCATCAGAAATGCACCTGCAAGCATTGTAGCAAATAATCTCATCTTTTTCATTTTCTTACTTTTTTGTTATTAGGTTAATGGGTTAATTTTTAAATTATTTAATTGTCTATTAATATGTAAACATTTTGTTTCCAACAAGTATAAACAACAAAACTGAAGCTTTGTTTAATCATTTTTAAAAATACTTTTACAAAAGCATGAGTAA
The DNA here is from genome assembly GCA_019429055.1 of Bacteroidales bacterium. Lineage (GTDB taxonomy): Bacteria > Bacteroidota > Bacteroidia > Bacteroidales > UBA7960 > SKVR01. The sequence continues at coordinate 1,129 of JAHYJP010000022.1, read as the reverse complement.
CTTACAGGAATGGGAAATTGAAAAAATCTGGGTGTAGAGAAATTATTATATTTGGCAATTTTTCAGAGAGAATGAGACGAACAGATGCAGCAAATGGTTTAGCCCCCTATAAAACAGACTACCTTATTCTTACGTCAACAAAAACAGGCAAATGGTCTGAAGCAACCGGCTCATTTACTACTACCTGCCTGATTATTTCATAACTGAAATCATTATGTTTCAGCCCGAAAATAAAGTCTATACATTTCTCGGGAGCGTCACTGCGAAAAGTAAATTCGTTACCACTCAACTGTATCCAGTTTTCAGATAATAATTCCAGTGTCCTAGAACCAGGAGTATCATTTATGTCGCCAGCCAGAAAAATCGGTTTATTGGCATTCCTGGCCTCATAATCAATGATCATTACCGATCCGTGCCTGTCACCTGCAAAAGCGTTGTTGAGATGTGTGCTAAAAATTATGTAATCTTTAAACTCAACCATTAAAAGACTTCTTCTCTCCTGTCTTCCGGGAAGTGGGATATATTCATAACTTAGTGGCTCGTCGCGTGATAAAACGCCATTGCCATATTTTCCCCCTTGAAAATCAATAGCGGGACCATAACTGTGAAACATGTTTGTTTTTTCGGCCAATATCCCAAGCACATCAATCCCATTCATTCGATATGTTACACTATCAACTTCCTGCAGTGCAACAATGTGGGGGTTGATTCGGTTAATTACATCAGCAACTCTTCCAAAATCAGTCTTCCCATCCATGCCAATGCAGTTCCGGATGTTGTATGTCAGTATCCGGATCACACCATCAGCAGGTTTGTCAAAATAGTAATCACGTGCCGGATTGGAATGTTTATTGGTGTCGTTATCAGATGGATGTTCTGCAAACCCTTTATTACTGATGATACCCAAAATGAATAGAAGAAAGATTGACCAAACTTTCAAATAATCTGTGAATGTTGACAAAATTTTTCTCATGAATGCTTTTATTTACTTAGCAGCCGGAAGTTTTTTTTGCCGTCCTGCTGAACCGGTATAGTGAACATAATATTTCCGAATTTATCGGCCAGCGTTTCACCCATCTTTTCGTTGTCCAGAAAGAACAGGTAGGTTTTGCCGGGAACAACCCTTTCG
>JAHYJP010000258.1 GCA_019429055.1 Bacteroidales bacterium | reverse complement strand
CGTCAATATAATATCAGGTGGGTTGCTTTCAACTTCCTGTCTTTGCTCCTCACTTTCCTGCCCTGTGTATTTCCTGAATGTAACCGGGAAATCATCACCAAAATTGGCTGCAAGCTTCTTTATTTCTTCTTCCTGTGAGTTAATAAGTGCATTCATGGGGTAAACCAGTATGGCTTTCACCCCCGGTTCTTCCTGATGTTTGAAAAGATGATTAAAGATAGTTCCCAGGAATGTCAGCGATTTTCCTGATCCGGTGCCGGATGTAACAATAAAACTTTTCCCAGCAGCCCCTTTTCTCAGGGCTTCTTCCTGGTGAACAAAAAGATTAAACTTTCCAAAGGTTTTTTCTATATCTCTGTGAATTACCCCTTCATTAATAAGAGTCTGGATTGCAGCTGCCCGTTTATAGGAAGGATTAAACTGAATAAGAGGTTCAGGTATGTACTCATCTTTTTTAAAAGCATCATCAACAAATGCATTGATGCGTTTATCACTAATAATATTGAAGCTTTTAAGATAATCCTTGTAATCGGTTACGATTTGCTCGTGAACTTTGAATGCTTGCATTTGCCTGGTAATTTTTCAGGGATTAGGTTAACTATCTTACAAGTTAAAACAATCCACATTATTTGAAAACTCCTTCAAATATAACTTATTAAACCGTAATGCATATTAAGAATGATTATAAATAAGGGTTTTGTTTTTAAATTGTAGGTTGGATTAAGGTTTTAATATCCAATTGTTTCTTATTTCCACTTTATAGGCTCAGAGTCATATTTATACCGGAATCATTTCCTGTTTCAATTCTGATTTCAAATTCCACTAAAATGTTAATACAATACAAACCTTTGTTTCTCCCTAAAGATTTTCATCCAGTATATTTCTGATCTCATCAATACTCCTTCCACGGGCAAGAATTTTACCGGAAGGATCAATGAGTATCTTGGTGGGAAAGCTTGATACCCTGAATAATTCTACCAGCGAATTGTTTTCTCTGCGGTTCTGATCAACAAAAATGTGTATCCAGTCCATCTGGTTTTCTTTGGTGAATTCTCTTACCATATCGGGGTCGTTATCATAGGCAACACCTACCAGTTGGAAATCCTTGTCTTTATATTCGGTATGCAGCTTTTTGAGTTCGGGTATTAATCTGACACATGGTCCGCACCAGGTGCCCCAGAAATCAATCAAAACAAATTTTCCGGGATAACGCGACAGGTTAAACTCATCATAATTCAGTGTAACCGCATTAAAACGTGGAACGTTGTACCCTTCTGTTATACCAAACGGATCAGGATTTTCACCCAGATACGAGAGTTTTAATGACTCGCCAAGGGACGAAATGCTCTCAATGCGATAATCATGTCCATCCAGGTTTATAACTTCACCCACTGATGCGGGAATATCTCCGTCTCTCTCAGATGGTTCAGAATCAGCCGGCGAAATAAAGATCCGGGTGTTTCCTTCATGGAAAACAGGATTAACGCCATTGGTGGTTGCAAAAACATTATAGACCTGATCCTGTAAAACTACTTCTCCCCGCTTATGAAAAGGCATACTTGCGAAAAGATGATAGTTGCGTTCAATTTCATTTTCCACAGAATGATAAGTGAGAGTCCGATAATTTTCGTAGGGTGAAATGTGTAAATTCACCTCGTGATCAACGATCTGCCCGTCAACAAACAATTGCACAGAAGCTTTCACCAAAGGGATGGTTTTATCCATCTGCCGTTGTTCTTCAGGTGGCAAAGGGTACTCATACTCGAAAATAGTTTCATTGCTGAAATCCTTGTCATTATCTGTATCGGTAATTACAACCCTTTTCCCGTTGTTGTGGGTACCGGTCAGTATAAGTATCCGGTGATCAAATTCCTGATCAGTAAGTTTTGTGGTATCAATTCCCATTCTTTCCTGTGAAGCAAGAAACTGTTCTTTGGTCAGGATATCTTTCCTGTAGAATTCCCAGATGTTTTGTTCGGGTTGTATGCTGATGCTTCTCACCACATATTGCTCGATGGTTTCGGGCACACCGGTATAAATCAGAGGAATCCTGCCGGGCGGCACAATAGACTGTGATGAATGGAAAACCCCGCTTCCTTCATGGCTTTGCAAAGGAATCACAATGCTATTATCCTGTTGGCTGCAACCCCAAAAAGCCAGCAGAACCATCATCCCAAAGAATTTTTTCATAGTTGTATGTGTTCAATATTATCATTAAACGGGCAAGCATGATTAAATATTATATATTATAGTGACTTTCATTAAATTTTTCGCTAAGGAGAAATTAGCTTTGCTGGGCTACCGTTGCTAAGCGGTATTTGCAATTCCGCTTGCTCCATTCCCGTGGCAGAATCACTTCAAGTGCCCCCCCTTTTGTTTATAACACCCACGATAAAAATTGCCACCGAAAAATAAAATCCGTATTTTTGCACCCAAATTTATAAATCACTGACTAAAATACTTTTATGGCAACAACTTCGGATATTAAGAATGGGCTTTGCATTGAGATGAACAATGAATTATTTGCTGTGGTAGAATTTCTGCACGTAAAACCGGGTAAAGGTGGTGCTTTTGTTCGTACCAAACTCAGAAACATGAAAACCGGTAAGGTTATTCCACATACATTTAACTCGGGAGTAAAAATAAATGTGCAGAGGGTAGAAAGAAGACCTTACCAGTTCCTTTACAAAGATGACATGGGCTACAACTTTATGCACTCCGAAACCTACGAACAGATTCCCATTCCTGAGGAGATTATCAATGCACCTGCCCTTATGAAGGAAGGCCAGATGGTTGAGATTGTTTTTCATGTAGATACAGAAACTCCCCTGAGTTGTGAGCTTCCTCCTTTTGTGGAGCTGGAAGTTACCTATGCTGAACCCGGTGTTAAAGGCGATACTGCCACCAACACACTTAAACCTGCAACTGTTGAAACAGGAGCTACGGTAAACGTACCTCTTTTCATTGAAGCAGGTGAAAAGATCAAGGTAGATACCCGCGACGGCTCTTACTCCGAGCGCGTAAAATAACATCTGAACTTATACTTCAACCTGATGAGATTAAACCCATCTCAAACCCTGCAGCAAATTGCCGGCATGATTGATGCCGCTTTTGCAGGCAGTCCGGATTTTGCCATCACCGGTATCAATGAAATTCATAAAGTTGAAAATGGTGATCTAACCTTTGTGGATCATCCCAAGTATTATGATAAAGCGCTGAAATCAAAGGCTACTACTATCATCATCAATAAAGAAGTGGAATGTCCGGATGGTAAAGCACTGATATTTTCCGATGATCCTTTCCGGGATTATGTTTATCTCACCAAACATTTCAGGCCATTTGAACCCTCACAAAGTATGATCAGCTCCACTGCCATTATTGGCGAGGGTACGGTTCTTCAGCCCAATGTTTTTGTGGGAAATCATGTTATCATCGGCAAAAACTGCATCATTCATCCCAACGTTTGTATCTACGACCATAGTGTTATCGGCGATCATGTGACCATCCATTCAGGAACCATCATTGGCGCCGATGCTTTTTATTTCAAACGCCGGCCCGAATACTGGGACAAGATGGAATCGTGCGGCAGGGTGGTTATTGAAGATCATGTGGAGATCGGCGCATCATGCACCATTGATAAGGGTGTAAGTGGCGATACTGTTATCGGCAAAGGCACCAAACTCGACAATCTTATCCAGATAGGTCATGATACGGTTATAGGGAAAAACTGCCTCTTTGCATCGCAGGTTGGCGTTGCGGGTTGTGTAATTGTAGAAGATGATGTTATCCTTTGGGGACAGGTAGGTGTGCAGAAAGACCTTACCATTGGCAAAGGTGCCGTTGTGCTGGGACAATCGGGAATTTCAAAAAGTATTGAAGGGGGTAAAACCTATTTTGGATCACCGGTGCAGGAAGCCAGGGAAAAGATGAAAGAACTGGCATTGATGAAAAAACTACCGGAAATACTGGGAAAACTCTGAAAAAGGGCTAACTGGTCGTTGAGCTTGTCGAAACGACATCTGATTACGAGCCAGTTACCCGCTTCGACAAGTGTTACAGTGAGTTTATCGAACTGCTCAGCGTCCAAATAAAATC
>JAHYJP010000257.1 GCA_019429055.1 Bacteroidales bacterium | reverse complement strand
AGAAAAAAATTAAAACGTATTGATTGATCCGGCAGCGTTCCGGACAATTGCCTCCCCTCCTCCCCGGAAAAAGACAGCCACCAGGTCAGCGACCTGGTGGCTGGTTTGCTTTATTACCTGCTTACCAAAAAGGGAAAGGTCGAGACCTGTCCCTAGGGTTCCACCCACTGCGAATCGGAGTTGCTTTTGGGATTGAGGATTCTTCCTTCCAGGTGTATAAATGCAACTTTGACCCGGATTTGCTCACCTTCTTTTGCTGGGAGTAGTGGCAGGGTGGCCTGGCCCTGGCTACATGCAAACAACCAGATGCCAATCCGCCCCGAAAAATCACCCAATAGACCTTCCTGCGAAAATGCCATAATAAATTGTGTTTAAATCCCTGCATAAATATTATCAAATTCTTACTTAAGCTGTACTTAAGCCGTATTTAAGCCGTTTTAAACCGGTTAAAAGACGGTTAAAACACGGCTTAACTAAAAGAAAGTATGGCGCAGGTAGGGAGGTAATCGGGGATTAGCGATTATTTTTTGACCCCCGCAAAGTGAAAATTAGCTTCGCTGGGGTGTTGTCTAATTCTAAAACCTGTTCCCATGTTTGCCCAAGATCAGTAGATTTGTAGATTCTACCCCAGTTGCCAACAAAAACATTATTGTTTGTGCTAAAAAAAATAATATTAGCATTATCATAAAATGTTGTTGCATGCCAGGTTTCAACATTATCAGTTGAATAGAAAACTCCAAGGTGATTCCCAACATAAATATCTCCATTTGCTAAGTTAATATCTATTGTACCTGTCAATTCTGTGAAACCTGTAGGAAGCCAATTTAGGCCATGATCTATTGACTTATGCAATCCCCTTGCACCTAAGAAAGTTTCTCCAGTTGAATTTCCTTTAACGCAATACACTCCAGTATCTTCGGGAACTTCCAACTGCATCCAGAAATCCTGCGCAAAGCACCTAACACCAATTATTAGAAAAAAAGCGGCTGTTTTTATTGCCTTCATGACTGACAGGGCTTATGTTTTCACAAATTTACTTTCAAAAGCCCCCCTTTGGCTTACTACTTTCAAGAAATACAGTCCTGGCTTTAAGTTCCTTACATTTACCCTGAACTCATTACCGCAATGCACTTCCTGTAAAAGCAGCCTGCCACTCAGATCGAATATGCTTATGGTTTGGCAATCCTGAAAGTTATCGGGCAAGGAAATATTCAGCTCATCGCGGGCGGGGTTGGGGGAAATTTTAATATCAGGTTCCAAAACCAGGTTATTTATTCCAACGGTGCTTGGTTGACACCCTTCGAAATAGGCATTGTTGTCATTGACATAAATTAATTCATTATCCTGGTATTTGCAACTGGCATAGAATGTACTGTAACCATCGTAGCGGTAGATTATGCTGATATTTGGCCCCACCCCTTCAATAAACATAATCTTTTCGTCCCAACCAGAATCCATATCAAATCTGATAACTTTTCTATTATCCAAATAAAACACACTATCTACCATGACCCAATGTCCGGCATCTATTTCAAAGGTATCTCCCAAAGCTAATGTCATGTCCATTATCAAAATCTCCGAATCATGAGAAGGTCTTTTATACCAAAGCCTGCCCGTATTTAATTCTTCCCTTATTTTTCCCATTGGCTCTTCGGGTGAAAAAAAAATATTTGAAATAAGCTCTGTATATATTGAATCAGGATGCTTGTGAACTGTAAGCTTAAACATATGTAATCCAAAAAGCTCTTTCTTTGCTACATCCCAAGAAATGGAGTCATGGGATAAGACAGCTTCAAAGTTTTCTTCTGGGTAAACTTCATCACAATCGGCAATGGCTGGCTTATATAAAATTACTTCGTTTTCTAAATAGCACCGCAAACCGTCAATAAAGTCAGAATCGCAAGCAACTCCCTGACAGTAATAGAAAAAATCGCTTGGAAACATTTTTCTGGTATGGCCTATGCCTTCTATTAGACTCCCGGTAAAAAAATTATTTTCATCCCTGATATAAAGAATTTTCCTCTCCTGTGAATTGATATTAATGATTGAAGTAGAGTCAACCGTAACCAAAAGGTTGCAGTCTAAAACCTGAATTTCCCATGAACCTCCGATTTCGGCCGCAAAATCATACAAAATGGTAAAATCATCAAGGTGTTCATTATACCAATAAACTTTTTGACCCTCGGCATACAAATATTCCAAAGCGCTTCCCATGTTATCGCAAATATCAATGTCACCTGAATTTGATTTTTCAAGGATTACGCACACCTGATTATTGATTAGGGTATCTCTGACAGCTTTGATATGCTGAAATCCTACAACGCAAGGAAGGCAGCCTATAAAGGGCTTAATTTCGTAATACCATTCTGCATTGTTATTCAGCAGATTTTGGAAATCTTGCCCGTAAACCTTGGCTGTATTGCAAAAAGAGAATAAACACAAAACAGCCGCAGCCAGAAATGCCATGCGGGTTGGTAATTTAGTTTTCATCTGTAAATTACTTAAATTAAGGTCGGATGGAACTCGCATGAGGAATTTACATCTGTGGTTGTGTTTAACAATGCATGCTCGTTTCATAACACTTAGTCTTTTTGATTTGGTTATTCCTTAGCCCTTATCCATAGACCAAGCCGGTTTGGCAAAGGCCCGTTTCAAAAAAGGTTGTATTTTTCTGCAAGTAACGAAAAATAGCTTTGCAAAGCAAGTTTTATCGCAAAATGGTGGTTGCTTAAAATGATTCTGAAAAAGTTTGTACAGCGGAGCGTTTCCTTTGCTGAAAAAAACCGCTTGGTTAAGGTGGGAAAAAAGAGGGATAATTTGACGCATTATCCGGGCGGTTTAGGGTAAAAGGGCGGGGCCCCGGCTTCAACACGCAGGACAAGACAAAGCACAGGGTTTATGGCAACAGACCATAAGTAATTCAGCATGCTGTTAATGGAACAATCGTATTGTTTCAATACATAATTAAAGCGAAGAATTATGTTTTGTTTGGAATATTTGATTTTTTATCTTAAGTTTGAAGGTCAATTTTGTTTTTTAGTGCTTTTTTGATCATTTTACTGCCACAGAAAATCCAGTGTTGTAATCGAATGTTGGAAGGATGTGCAAATTCCTCCTGACAAAATATATCAGAAAGATTGAGTAAGTTGGCTTATATTAGAAAAGAGCAAACCATTATTAAACCCAAAGCAATATGAAAACAATTTATTTAATCCAGAGAGCAAAAAAAGTCAGCCAAAGAATGCTTTCATTGTCGCTCATTTTGTTTTTAATGTTTAGCTGCAGTCAAAATGAAAACTTTTCGGAAAAAGTTGAATTAGTATCTCCTAAAGGATATGTTCTTGCAGAAAGCCTTGATGAATTACTTACACTTTTGGATTTAAGCAAAGGCAGTAAGATAATTGATGTTTCTTTTATGGAGACGGACCAGGCTGTTATGGGTTTTGTAACTTACACAGGAGAAGATGGAATAACAAATACTGTTGGAATTGGAAGCGGCAACATAAATTATGAAGCGGATCGTTTAATCGTTCAAAGAGGCTTAAAATTGTCAAAAGATAAGGTCACGGTGAGTTGTTCCGGTTGTGAGAACTGCAGGGTTATGGGGACGATTTACCCAGATGGCACTATGGCAGTAAACTGTGAAAGCAGTTGCTGCACCATGACCATAGAAGGAGGAACAGAAATTAAACCGGTAGATCCTTAAGAAACTTCGCAAATAACCTGAAAGTTCGCAAATACATTACAGCTTTGGCAGTAAGCTTGTAATTTTTGATTGCGGCAAAACAGGTTTTCTTTCCGCAATAATACATCCAATGCCTGCCAACAGGTAAGCAATAACCAGCCACCAGGTCAGTGACTTGGTGGCTGATTAATCATATTGAAAAAGAACCCTATCAGGCCATCAGGCTCTCGATGTCGGCCACCGTCTTTGGAATTGCAGGGCCCAAAATCCTGTAACCATCCTCGGTCACAAGCACATCGTCTTCAATGCGAATGCCGCCAAAGCCGATATATTCCTTCACCTTGTCGTAGTTAATAAAATCGGTGAATTTGCCTTCCTTCTCCCATTTTTCTATCAGGGCAGGAACAAAGTAAATACCGG
>JAHYJP010000256.1 GCA_019429055.1 Bacteroidales bacterium | reverse complement strand
CGACCGTTATTTTGAAGAAAACCCGCCCCGTTATTGCCTGGATGAAGTAAAAACAGGTGTGAATTATGCCCTTATACTTAGCTCCAATGCAGGTTTGTGGGGTTATAGTATTGGTGATACAGTAAAGTTTACATCCGTAAATCCATACCGGCTAGAAGTTACAGGCAGACTCAACCAGTTTACATCGGCCTTTGGTGAACACGTGATCGGAGAAGAAGTGGAAAACGCCATGAACCATGCCGTGAAACATACCGGTGCGGTGGTACGTGAATTTACCCTTGCCCCGCTGATTAATAATCCTGACGGCCTCCCCTGCCACCAATGGTTTGTTGAGTTTAAAAAGCAACCTGAGAATATGGAAGAATTTGCCAAAAAAATTGATGAAGCCATACAGGAGTATAATATTTATTATGCCGACCTGATCAGATCAAAAATTCTCCGGCCTGCCATGATTATACCTGTACCGAAAGATACCTTTAACAACTATATGAAAGCTAATGACAAGCTGGGTGGACAAAACAAAATACCCCATCTGTCAAACGACCGTAGCTTTGCAGACTGGATAATGAGCCGGATTTAGAAGCAGAAAATAAACTATGGGAGGAAATGATTATGAAAAATCACTTCATATTAATCTTCAGGTATTTTTCCTTATTTGTTCTTATTGCCATAATAAACCTTGCCATTAGTTGCACCGGCAATTACAGGAGTGATGACGATGAAATGAATCGTCATGAAGAATCTTTATGCCCATATATTTATACATATAATGGTGAAGAGTATGTTTTTGCAGGTGAAATCATCAGCGGCGCATCCAAGCCGGGGCTTGAGCGATATGATTATTTACTTTTGTCAGAACTCAAACCCAACCATGATCAATACTTTATAAAGTTAACCAACGAGGTAAAGCAAGTGCACTATATCAATAAGCTGCAGCTTAAAGTAATTGATCATCCGGAAAATGTGGGAGTATTGATTGATAAACATGGCCAATTGCAAACCATTTCTAAACCCGTTCTTCCTAAATCAGCAGTTACTTTCACCGGACGCAGTATTCTTCCTGAAATCAGCAAAAAGGACAACTACACTTATAATTTTGATGAAATCGTTCTTACTCAAGAAACAACAGATGACATAATACTATCCTGGCAAAAACCGCAATATTCAAACCAGGCAAAACTTATTATCAGGGCTAAAAACTCATTATGGCTGGAACATGTATTTTCCAGTTTCCATGAATTGTTTGGCGCCAGATACAATTACTTTTCCAGATTACAGGATAGTAAAAGCAAAGAATATTATCATAACTGGATGATTGAACAAAGTATACCATTGCTGGTGTATCTTGAGAAAGACGGTAAATGGGAATTATATGATATTTTCGAAATTGCCGGTACCATGGCCATGAAAGATAATGTATTGCTAATAAATACGAGAACGATTAAAAGCGAAACAATTAATATTAAACTGGAAACAGGTTTTAAATTCTGGGAATTAGACTATGCTGCCATGGATTTTACCAGAAATTTACCTTTGAAAATTACTACTGTTACAATTGCAGAGGCCATTGATGAAAATAAAGTTGATGTAAAGCTTAAACTTCTGAATGATGACCAGAGTTATTACACGCAAACGAAAATTGGCAACGAAGCTAATCTTACATTCCCGGCTCAGGAATTAACGGATGAAAGCAGAACGGTAATTCTGGAAAGCAAAGGTTATTACCATATCATCAGAGAGCAGCAAGGAAGGGCTAAAATGATAGAAATCATGTCATTTCGCGAACCAGGAAGAATGCCATTATTTTCACGGGAACTTTATGAAGAATAAATGCTGCTTCAGAGAAAAAGAAGAAATGTTTAGTCAAGGGGGTTAACTGACGGTTTTTTTGTAATCTACCCCTTTGATACGTGCAATTACACCCAATACCCGGACCAGCACATCCGGAGGTTTGACTGCAATAATTTCTTTTCTGTAATTATTCATAAGGGCTCCTAAAAGGAGCATCGTTTTTAAACTTTTCATGCTAACTGCTTTGGTCCGGTTATTAGTTGCGTGGTCAATTACTTTACAAACATCTTCGAAATAATCTTCCATATCCAAAGCCGGTTCATGTGTATTGTATAACTTCACATTGGTATCACCTGGATTCCGAAAGGTATGCGTAACCCCTTTTTCCACAGTCAATCTATCTCCTTTTTTTGCTTTTATCCATTTATCCTTCACATAAAACTCCATTTCTCCTTCGAGCACATGATAGGTTTCAATGGCTTCCGGATGTCTGTGATAAAGTGGATCCACCATGTTGCATTTGGGTAACAGTTCCCATTCCAGATCCAGAGATTTACCATTGGTACCATTTTTACTCTTCACAACAGTAAATATCATTCCCAGTGGTGACATATCCAATATTTGACCCTTGTTTGCCATAATTAAACTGTTTTGATTTTTAATGAATAGGATCGGGAATGGATTATTTCTGCCTGTAAGCCAGGGGAGAAAAACCCATGTTCTTTTTAAAGAAGTTACTGAAATGCTCCGGTTCGGAAAATCCCAATTGAATGGATATCTCTTTAATGGAAAGATTGGAGAACTTCAGATCGCGACATGATCTCATAAGCAATTGCTCACTGATAACATATTTGGCCGTAACTCCCATTACCTCTTTCACAACATTATTGAGATATTTGGGCGAAAGATGCATCAATTGTGCATAATCTGACACCTGGTGAAAGGTTTCAAGGTTTTGTGAAACCAGGTGTTTAAACCGGCTGACAATGGTCATATAGTGATTGTTGCTCCCGGGTGTAACACGAAGATTGCATTTACTGTCGCAGTAAACAAGCAGGGTTTTTAAAAGTGAAGATGCCGCCAGTTCTTTATTGGGAATATTGGATTGCATTACCTCGGCAATCATTTCGGCCAGGGAGTTGATCCTGTCGCCGATTTTCGGACTCAGCACTATGCGTGGGATTTCTCCCGATGAGAAGTAAATATCAGCATGTTGTATATGGAACCCATCAAGGTATTGTTGCTTGAAATAATCATATGAAAACCTCAATATCCAGCCTTTGGGCTGCAAACAATCAAACCGAAGATTAACTTCCTTGCCGGGATGAAGAAATATGATGGAGCAGGGCAAGGATTCAAGTTCTTCAAAATCAATTTCAATGTTTTTAACACCGCTTTCCAGCCATAATATCTGATAATCATCCGCTTCGGTAATTCTTCGATGCTGCCGGTTAAGTTTCTGAAGACTGATAGATCCGTCAAAACCCGGAAGATCCGAAATACTTACAACCTTTTCTTTTAATGCTGGGGAACTCATAATGTAAATTTTAAATTGGGTTTAACCTTAAAGACGAAAAATCCGATAGAAACACAAACATTCGTTTAAATTTACATTTTTTCTGTCTGAAAACCAAACACTTTATAAGAAAAATTCCGGTGGATTGAATCAGCAGATTCAAACCAACGGAATTAATCAGATCATACTTAATTGCTATTTTCGACCCATTTGAAGCAGTTCGCAAAAACAAGCTAAATCGAAAATATCAGTCCATATCATCATAATAGCAACTTACATTAGGATTAAATGGAAAATACATTCCCAGCGGGTTATGCTTCCAAACCCATACATGAAGGCTGTAATGATCAACCGGAACCGGCGTACCGCCAACATCAAACGGATGATTGCCGAAATGCGGATGATCCTGCCCAATATCTATGACAATATATTCTACACCAACAAGATTGAATTCCCCATATTCGTCTTGTTCATAAAGCAGCGCCTGAGGCTTTAACGGGTCGAAAAAGGGACCCACCAGGTCTTCATTTACGAAGTGGAAACCCATGCCCGCGCCCAATTCATCATTATACACACAGGGGGAAGCTTGTGCATAGCCATCTGCCATAGCCACATCAACCCGTTGGTATTTTGCCGTTGCTCTTCTGACTTGCGCAAGGAGCCGGTTTTGTGCAGCATGACCTTGTTTCAGATCAACATTTTCGGAAAGCTCCCTGGTTTCCCTGTTTAACTGAACATCTGTTTCCAGATCATCCAAATTTTCGGTTGAACAAGCTGCGATGATGAAAACAGATATAATTACCCA
>JAHYJP010000255.1 GCA_019429055.1 Bacteroidales bacterium | reverse complement strand
GGAAATCCAGCTTTTTTTCAGTTGCAAACAAATCTTTTTGCAGTGGAGCCACAAAATCGCGGCAGCGCTCATGGGCAATGGCGGCAAAGAATTCGCTGAGCTCGGTGCCGTATCCGTTGCGACCCAGTTGCAATGCGCCCAGTTGCGTGCTGCCGGTGCCCGTCATGGGGTCGAATACATTATCGCCTTCGCTCGAAAACGTCCCCACAAACATGCTCACCAGGTCTTCGGGATATTTGGCCGGGTGAAGGATCTCCTTCTTTTTACGGGGCTGTGGCTTAAGAATAAACCAGGATGGTATCCGGCTGCCAAAATCAATGCGGCCCGGTTGCTGGCATTTATTTTCAAAAAACCGGTATTGGGTATTCTTATATTCGCCTGTGCTATGGTCGTCTTTTTTGAAATACAGGCAATAGAAAATCTGTTTGTCAGGCTGGTAAACCTTTCCCGGAAATGATTGTGTTACCGTTTCCATGCAGGCGATCTTTTCATCCTTAAGAGAAAAGATCTGCCCAAGGTGTTTGGCAAGGTCCCAGGCAAAGGGAAAATATGCCTCCCCTTTCTGAATATTGGGAATCCAAACCGAAATGAAGCGTTTGTGTTCCACATTCGGATAGATCTGTAAAGCCAGCTGGATCATTTCATCCCGTATGGCGGTGTATTCTTCCAATGAAGTGTTTCCGGTGATTCTGTGGCGGAGGTCGAAAACAGCAAACTGCACCGGTTCGCCGGCATAATTCTTCACATCTCTGAATTCGATATCGTGATCGGTGCAGATCTCACGGGCCAGTTCCGCATCCTTTCCTGCGTAAAGCATAATAGATTCCGAAATTTCCGCCTTATTGAAAAAACGGATGTTCTCCCAAAGCAGTTTCTCATCTGATTCATAACGAAACCATGACTTCTGAAACGGCAACCATTCTTTGGAGATCAATCTGTTAAACCTGTTTTTCATTTTTGTTTTTTATTTCTTTCAGATGATTTTGGCATTAAAAATTCGAAATAATTGCCCCGGCTTATGGTCTCCAGTTTATGATTGGGATAAGCCTGAGTAAAAGTCTTTGAAAACCTTACCTTTTTAGCCGGATTCCATTTAAATTCCCAGGCATACAGAAGCCCATCCCTTTCTTCAATATAATCAATTTCCTGCTGATCCTGCGTTCTCCAAAAATAACTATTTACCCAAATACGATTGTATTCCAGCGTTTTCATTCTTTCACTGATCAGGTAGTTTTCCCAAAGTGCACCTATATCTTGTCTGAATTCCAATGGGCTGAAGTTTGCCAGTAAGGCATTCCTGATGCCATTATCAAAAAAATAGATCTTTTTTCCCCGTTTAAGCTCTTTTCGAAGATTACGGCTAAAGGCAGGAAGCCTGAAGATCACATAAGATTGTTCCAGTAATTGAATATATTTTTCTACTGTAAGATTATCTAATCCAACCATATTACCCAATTCATTGAATGATACTTCGCTGCCCAGTTGCAAAGCCAATGCCTGCAGCAACTGGATTAGCTTGTCAGCCTTTTTTATATTTTGCCACAACAAAATATCTTTATATAAATAGCTGTCAGTAAGCTGTTGTAGTATTTCTTTCTCATTCCCCTCATTAAGTAATACATCAGGGTAGCTTCCATAAATCAAACGATGTGGCAACATTGATTCTTCCGTAATAATATCAGTTTGATTAACAAGTTCTTCAAATGCCAGCGGAAACAATCCATACTCCCATTTACGACCCGTCAAGGGCTCTTTTATATCATTAGCCAGCTCAAAAGAGGATGACCCTGTTGCTATCAGTTTTTTTTCTGGCAACTCATCAGTGATTAACTTCAGAGTTAATCCAATATTTTTTATTCTTTGAGCTTCATCCACAACGATATACTTTTTATCACCCGTAATAGCCTTTAATCTGGCTGATGAAATATTTTCAAGGGATGCTCTTACACCAGGTTCATCTGCATTTAGCCAAAGTACATTATCGCTACCGGCAAATATTTTTTTCAAAACTGTGGTTTTACCGGTTTGCCTGGCACCATAAATTATGATGGCTTTTTTATCATCCAATTTTTCCAGGATGAGTTGCTCAATTTTTCGTTTTATCATAATTTTACGATTATAATCGTAAAAATAACGGTTTTTTTTTTATTATAGTAAAAAAATAATGGTTTTTTATGGACAGGTTCTCCACTACCTCCAATCCCACCCATCAAAATCTAATGCACGAATTACATCCCAATTCAAAACACCATCTTTCAGATAGTAAATGTTTTCATCAATGATTTCATCTCCTTGAAAATCTATGAATTTCAGGTCGATTTTAAGATGGATATAACGCGAGAAGAGCAGTTCAACAGGATCGGCATCTTCATTTTTGTTGTATGGATGAGGCAGGTCGCGGGCCAGACGGGAGCGGTTCAGCAGGGCTGCTTCATCCATGTGAACGATGGCACCGTGTGAGAATTTCAAAAGCAGGTCATATATGGCATCGGGAGTGGCATTTGCGTGAGAAGCTAAAAGGTCAAGCCTTTTACGCAAGAGATTCCGGGGATACATATGCTCGTGTCGTAGTCCTTTGCGTCCGTTGCACAGCCATTCTTTACGGTATTCCACTGCGTGGGATGTCCAGATAGGTAAACGGTATTTGTGACTGTCCACATCGTCACGGTCAGTGGTGGCCGACCACAAAAGGGCATCTGTGATCCTTTTCCGGTTGTTGGAAAGGACCTGTACCCCGGGCGAAAGTATATACTCCAGCAACCGGGAAATATTGCGCTTGTTATTATCGTTGAATGATTTCACAATTGTGCCGGGGTTTAAATAAACCATCTCACCACAAATATAATCATTAGGATATTACCTGTTATATGGAAAGTTTAAATGTAGCTCAGGAATAATCCCACGATACCTGCAATGGTTGCCAGGATGAGCACAGGAATTAGATTACGTTTAAGAAGGATGCCCTCTACCCCAACAAGACCTACAGTGGCACATGCAGCAATGATATTATGCACTGCAATCATATTGCCGATGGCACCGCCCACATTTTGCAGACTTACGATGATAAGTGCAGGGAGTCCGGTTTGTTCTGCCATGGAATACTGAAACAATCCAAACAGCATATTGGATACCGTGTTGGATCCTGCAATGAACGAGCCCAGTGCACCCACGAATGGGGCAACAAAAGGCCAGGCACCCTGAACCATTCCGGCCATGAATTGTGCCATTGCCAGGGGCATGCCGGCCATATCCACAGGATTGTTTCCCGATTGCATCATAAGCCTTACCATAGGCACCGCAAACACCAGTGCAATGGCCGGACCTTTGATCCTTTGCGCAGCTTCTGACCAGGCAGTGGAAACCTGTTTGCGGCTCATACCATAAATCCATGCTGCCACCAATGAAATAATCATAAATGGAAGAATACCCGGGTTGTAAAGCGGGTCGAAATCAATATTAACTCCGCTGCCGAACACCTGGGTTGCTTCGGCCTTTACCGACATGAGCCATGCATTGACAGGCAGGGTGCGAATTCGGGTAACCACCAGCAGAAGCCCGATAAGTGCATAGGGTAGCCAGGCTTTTGCCAGAGGCATCTGTTTTTGAACTTCAGAGGCCGGAGCGACAGAAATATTTCCCATCCAGTTTTTTTCCCATTGCGAAGGTTCCGGAAACTCCCACCTTTCTTTGGGAACCAGAAATCCTGCACGGGCAGCCGGTATAACGATGGCCAAACCGGCCAGTCCGCCGATCACCGACGGAAATTCAGGTCCCAGAAACACTGCCACCAACACATAGGGGATAAGAAAGCTGAGTGCTGCAAATATGGCAAAGGGCCATATAGCAAGGCCTTCGCGGAAGCTTCGGTTTTTCCCGAAGAATTTCGTCATCATAGCAATCATAAGCAGCGGCACCATGATACCAGGCAGAACATGCTGCAGCGCCGACCATACTCCTATCTGGTGGATAAAAACTTCCCAGCTAACCCCCTGCTCTGCCAGGGCCAATTGCACCTGGGGCAGGTCCAGACTGGTGCCCACTCCAATAATGGTAGATGTGCCCACTGCACCAAAAGA
>JAHYJP010000254.1 GCA_019429055.1 Bacteroidales bacterium | reverse complement strand
CACCGCTGGTTGTAAGAACCATTTGGGTTTTGCAGCGCAATGTTGCCCGGCTGGAAATATCGGTATATTTCCCTGCGCGTCTCAGGCTTTTTAAAGAATAGATGATCTTTGAATTACGAATTCAATGATTTTCGAAACGGAAATACAACCGACCGTTTTCATATCAAGCCCTATTTCAATACCCTTGTGCCATTTACACCGTTAATTCTCGTTTTCCGGCTTTCAATGTACTTAACAAGAAGTTCTTGTCTCTTATCCTTGCAATTGATATACCGGTACTTCTCGTTTGACGGTTTAAACTCTTTCACCAGGTCACACATTCGTGCCACAAGTTCTTCCGCACTCTCACTATTAATTGCCCTCAGCAATGCATCAACAGCCTTTCCTGTTACTTCACAATTAACATGCCTATGATTGGCAATCATCAGTTTCGGATTATGGGTCTTATGGGTATTCTCCAGGCTGCCCAGCACCTCTTCATAGAGTTTCTCGCCCGGGCGCAATCCTGTCTCAACAATCTTAATATCCTCCCCAGGCACATAGCCCGCAAGGGTAATCATCTTATGCGCCAGGTCATATATCCGTACCGGTTTCCCCATATCGAAAACAAATATCTCACCTCCTTTGCCCATAAAACCTGCTTCCAGTACCAGCTGACAGGCCTCCGGGATGGTCATAAAGAACCTTTCTATGTCCTTGTGGGTGATGGTAACCGGACCACCGGTCTCTATCTGTTTTTTGAAGAGGGGAACCACGGAACCGTCAGAGCCAAGCACATTACCGAAACGGGTAGTTATAAAACTGGTACTGCCTCCACAATCTGAAGCGATTTTCTGTAAATATATTTCACTGATGCGCTTGGTGGCACCCATCACGCTTGTTGGATTAACGGCTTTATCGGTCGATATCATCACAAACTTGCTGCAACCATACTTAACGGCAAATTCAGCCAGGTTGCGGGTGCCTCCTATATTCACATTCACTGCCTCATACACATGCTCTTCCATTAGCGGCACATGTTTATAGGCTGCTGCGGTAAAGATGATATCGGGCCGGTGCTCTGCAAATACCCTTTCCAGACGGTTCCTGTCGGTGATATCGGCTATCACCACCTGATGTTCCCTGCTTCCGTTATACTTCCTGTGCAGCTCCATCTGCAAATTGTACAGAGGCGATTCGGCCTTATCGAGCAGTATGATCTTACCCGTTTTGAAGCTCATCAGCTGCCTGACAATTTCGGAACCTATCGAGCCGGCCGCTCCGGTGACCAGTATCTTCTTACCCTCCATGCCGGCTTGTATCTGCTGCGTATTCAGCTTTATTTCCTGCCTTCCCAGCAAATCGGTAATCTCAATATTACGAGCCTGCCGCAGAGAGAAGTTGCCGTTTATCCACTCTTCAACCGGTGGAACCTTCTTAACCGTAAGGCCCTGCTTCACACAACCATCCAGGAATCTCTCGGTCTCAATTTGCAAAACCCTTTCTTTGGATATTGCCATGATGATCTCCTTCACACCCCTGGATTTGATCACATTCCTTAGTGCCGCATCGGGGGAGTAAATAAACAGACCGCTCTTTATCTTCCCCTGTAACGAGTGATTGATATCCACGAAGCCAACCGGAAGGTAATAGGGTTGCCGGGTTCGCTCAATGGCCTGCAGGGCAGTATGCCCAAGTTCACCGGCGCCATATATCATTACCGGTATAGCCCTGCTGTCTGGTTTTATCAGCATGTCATAAACATGCTTGACAGCCACACGGGCGAAGCTCATAAGCACTAACGCAGCCGCTAGTTGTATTATCATTACAGACAAGGGTATCAGCCAAAGCATTGGGAGTGCAAACACTATGATAATAAAATTGTAAACAACCAGCACCATGAAACCAACAAAAAGCGAAAAGGATATCCTGGCTAAATCGTGCAAAGTTGTATGCCGCATCACCCCCGCAAAAGGTTTCACAAGCAAAAATGCCCCAAGATAGGCCATTGTAACAATACCCAGTTGAATGCCCTGACTTTCTGCGTTTATGAAGGCAGCGGAGAAGTTATACCGCAACAGATAAGCGAGCAAAAAAGATGCAATCACAATAAAAAGATCACCTGATAACACTACCCATCTGGGCAGATAACGATTGTAAATAAACTTTCTGAAATATTTCTGTAAGGTTAACATCATAATCTGAAATGGTTTAACACTAAATGATAGATTATTACTATCCACTTATATCCTAATAAATTAAGCTTATCTCAAAATTAATAAAAATTATCATACAAAAAACATTTTATAAAGATTAATTAAATTTTTTCCCTGACAAAGCACAATTTTTGCTCCCTTAAGCCACATTTAATCGATTGTATGTCAGGAATTAAATTAATTATCAACAACGAATCCTTTCAGGCGCGGTATGTCGTTGTGTTCATGGACCCACCCCCAAGCTCTCCCGTAGGAGCGGGACAGGTCCCTGCTGGCAGGGAGAGGAGCTAGGGGCTGCAAGATTAACCTATTCCAAAAATTATATTTCAGGGATTGCATCCCCAAAAAATTATATCTCTCTTTAATCAAAAATCTCACAGGAAGTTTTACCCGAAGAAAAATTAAAATACCAAGGGATGCCATCCCTTGCAGATTATTTCCTGTTAACAGGTATATCCAGGCAGCCCATCCAAAAGGGCCTTGGGTGGTTCCCGGTAACAATGAACGCTGCATTGTCGGGAAGCACCCGAAGCCTTGATTTTTTGTTCCTTTTTCATCAAGGAAAAAGGAAAATAATAAATACGAAATAATCGATAAATATTGCGCTGCAAAACCCGTGTGCTTCTCACAAACGAAGGTGCGTGCAGCGCTTTAATCTTTGGGTCGCCATATAATCCCCGGGCTTCACCCGGGGCTATCACTATTTTACCCTTACAGGGTAAGTTGTGGAATTGTCGGTAGAGAAAAACACCTGGCCATCAGAAAAAACCACCAAACAAAAAAGATTAAACCAAGCAGCTCGCAGGAGTCAGCCACACCAGCCTTGGGTGGTTCCCGATAACAATGCAAGTGAGTGGAGCGTAAAAAGATTTGCATCTATACCATGCAGCCAAAAAATCACCCCGTGATTTTTAAAACTGAGTCCCTGCGCCTTTGCGAGAGAATAACAATCGTGAAGAAACATACAATATCCACAGTCCCTCTCCCCTTCGTTTAGACGCGGTAAAATGGGGAGCCAGAAACCTGCAGCAATTGGCCTTTAAGGCGGAGGTTCCCCCTAACGGGCCTGTCCCGACTATTTCGGGAGGGTTAGGGGGTGTGGGTAATGGGAAAAGTGACGGAATTGCCTGCAGTGGAAAAATCCAGGTGGGTCTCTACAAAAAAAGTGGCGGGGTCACTGAAAATGGCCCCATCACGTTAAAATCATTACCGATTCCCGAATCGCTGATCGCTCGCAGGATTGTCGCTGCGCTCCAACACCCATCACAAATCACTGATCACCGATCACCAAATTTACAAAAAAGAAACCCATAATAAAAAATTCAGTTGCGGGCTCAAAACCAAAAACATTTGCAAACGCATTATCCTGAGTACATTAAAAATGATACTTTTAAATTTGCTATTTACAATTTTCTCAAGGACATGGAAAAGGGTATTTAAACATTGTTGTTTGTTTTCCTTCAACCACTAAAATAACAGCTAAAAATTCTCCACACAAAGGAACAAACTCTTTACCTTCGATAAATGCCATTTCAACAATCTCATTAATTCTATTGTTATTGAAAGAACCAACACCACCTGCAGGATCCGGATTAGGTGTTTCTTCCAATAAAGTCCATAAAGATTTAGTTACATCTCCAAGAGTATATTGTCCATGTCCACCAGGTGAATCTTTACCAACAAAATCATAATTAATTACCCAGTTTATCAAAGGAAGATTTTCCTGATAATCAAACAAATCGGGAATATTCTTGCTTAGGCTGGTATAAACTTTTCCAACATAACCTTTTTTGGATTGAATTCTTGAGTATGAATCAATGCACCAACCTTCATAAACACCTTCAAGAGGACCATCTAAAACTATTGTCTGGAAGTAAGACCGGGGATTATTGAGTTCTGAGAAAAAAATAAGTGTAAAACTTGCATCCTTAGGTAAATTTAACCCTCCATCATCTATAGTTTCATTATCCTT
>JAHYJP010000253.1 GCA_019429055.1 Bacteroidales bacterium | reverse complement strand
CGATTATCGTCCGCTGGGAAACCGCGATTATTTTGAACCCAGAGTACAGGGCCGTTTTTATGAAACCGATGCAGCTTATGATCTCTTTGGAATGTATTCAACGGATTATCGCAAACGGGTTTATTTCGACGGCGATGTAAGATACTCCCGTATTATGTCAGAAGATTTGCAGGAAGAGTTTGGGTTTGAGTTGCGACCTACATTCAGGGCCAGTGACCGGTTGAATATGACTTATGGATTCAGGTACCTGGGTAAAAACGGTGATATCGGGTTTGTAGGTCTTCAGAATCAAAATAATATATTTTTCGGCAGGCGTGATACCGATACCTTTACCAATACCCTTAGGGCATCCTATATTTTCACCAATGAACTGTCATTGAAATTTGACCTGCGTCATTACTGGTCGCTTGTAGAATATATGGGCAGTTATTACAGATTACGTGATGATGGCCGTCTTGATCCTTTGGCAGATGATCTGGATATTAATAATATCAATTACAATGCTTTTACCATTGACTTGCTGCTTACATGGCATTTTGCGCCCGGAAGCCAGTTAACTTTTGCCTGGAAAAATAATATCGATAGCAATATGGCCCGCATTACCCGCAGTTATTCTGAAAATCTGAGAAATATGTTTGAACAACCACAGATCAATAGTTTTTCCATAAGGTTACTTTATTACCTGGATTATCAGCGGTTAAGAGGTATGTTTTCCTGATTTGGGATGAGCCTAAATGAAAAAAGCCGGGGGTTAAATCCCGGCTTTTTTCATCATATTATATTATCAGGTTATTTCCCGATTTTACCAACCAGGTCAACAACGCGGTTTGAATAGCCAAACTCATTATCGTACCATGAAAGTACTTTAACAAATTTACCATCCATAACCTGGGTCATTAGTGAATCAAATACAGATGAGTGTGCGTTGCCTATTACATCGGTAGAAACGATAGGATCGGTGCAGTATTCAAGAATGCCTTTCATCGGGCCTTCTGCTGCTTCCTTAATGGCTGCATTGAGTTCTTCAACAGTAACTTCTTTTTCAAGTTCAGCGGTAAGGTCAACTACCGAACCGTCAGGAGTAGGAACGCGCATGGCGAAACCGTCGAGTTTACCTTTGAGCTCAGGAATTACCAGACCTACGGCTTTTGCAGCACCGGTAGTGGTTGGAATAATGCTCATGGCTGCAGCACGTGCACGGCGCAGGTCAGAGTGAGGAGCGTCAAGTATGATCTGGTCATTGGTATAAGAGTGGATGGTGTTCATCAATCCACGCTTGATTCCGAATTTATCATTCATTACCTTTGCAAAAGGAGCAAGGCAGTTGGTAGTGCAGGATGCATTTGAGTAAATTTTGTGCTCGGGTTTGATATCATGGTCGTTTACACCCAAAACTACGGTTGCATCAACATCGTCAGCTTTCTTTGAAGGAACGCAAAGAACTACTTTTTTCGCTCCTGCCTGAAGGTGAAGGCTGATTTTATCTCTTGAACGGAATACTCCGGTTGATTCAACAACAACATCAATTCCATGCTCTTTCCATGGTAAATTACCGGGGTCTCTTTCAGCAAATACTTTAATCTTTTTGCCGTTTACTACCAGGTCATCTCCATCAACTGCAACAGTTCCGGGGAACTTTCCATGCACAGAGTCGTATTTTAACAGATGAGCAAGCGTTTTGCTATCAGTAAGGTCATTAACTGCTACAATCTCCATGTCGCTTCTGTTCAATGAAGCTCTAAGGGTTAATCTTCCAATTCTTCCAAAGCCATTAATGGCAACTTTAATTTGTCCCATATCGATTATTTATTTTAAGGTTATAAAATCAGAGTGCAAAGGTAAGGATTTTTGGCTTATTTATCCAGTCAAAACATGGTTAAATGATGTATTAATTTTTTATTAACCTTTCTGTACTTCATTTGCAGGTCAATAAGTTAAATATCCTAATTTTGATGTTTTATTGAAGGATTTTTTCAGATAATTGTATTTTGTAATCTTTATCATTAAAGTAGCAATGGAAGAATTTTATCAGTTTTTGGATCAGGAGTTTTTGGGTAATACTTTGCGCAGTTATTTATGGTTCATACTCATTTTACTTGCCGGATCATTGTTTAAGCGTTTCGTTTCCAGGTTTTCCAACCGGCTGTTATTTAGGCTTTTGGAGCGGTATTCGCAAAATATACAGAGCGAAAAGTTTGTTGAACTGATGCAAAAGCCTGTAGGCTTTACTATTATGCTTATTGTGGTCTTTATCGCATTTTCCAATCTCAGTTTTCCTGATGAATGGGGTTTGGCTCCTAAAGATCAGTTTGGCATTTGGATGATTTTGAATAAGGGATACCTGGTTCTGTTTTATTCATCCTTCATCTGGATATTCCTTCGCCTGGCTGATTTTCTCGCACTCATTATGAAACGCAGGGCAGAAGGGATGGAAAATAAATATTCCGGACAGATCATTCCGTTTTTCATTGATTTTATCAAAATAATTGTAGCGATTTTTGGAGTTCTTCTCATCCTGGGATCTATTTTTTACGTAAATGTGGGAACACTGGTTGCCGGTCTGGGAATTGGTGGTCTGGCCATTGCTCTTGCCGGGAAAGAAACCCTTGAAAACCTGTTGGGTTCATTTACAATATTCCTCGATAAACCTTTTGTTGTGGGCGATATGGTAAGGGTTGTGGGTATTACGGGGGTTGTTGAAAAAGTGGGTTTTCGCAGTACCCGTCTCAGAACCCTGGAAAAAAGCTACGTAACCCTTCCCAACAAAAAAATGGTTGATTCGGAACTTGATAACCTGACGCTTCGAACTTTCCGTCGTTCCAATTTTACAGTGGGAGTTACCTATTCCACCACTCCCGATCAGTTAAAGGCCATTGTTAACGATATTCAGGATTATATTGATGACCACCCCAATACCAATCAGGAGGGTAAAATAAGATTTCATGACTTCGGACCCAGCAGTCTCGAAATTATGGTGTTGTTCTTTGTTGATACTATGGACTGGACCACTTACCTTGATGTGAAGCAGGAGATCCTTTATAAAATTGTTGAAATCGTGCAAAAACACGGGGCAGAATTTGCTTTTCCCTCTACCAGTGTTTATATTGAAAAAAATCTTAAGTCTGAATGATATTCTGCTGACTAATAGTCTTGTTCACGAAACAATTATTAATTTTGCAACAATAAAATAAAATACCTTTTTCACAGTTATTTAAGCGAAACAAAAAACAGGAAAATTTAAGTTAAATATTCATGATAAAATCGTTGTTACTACAGGTTCAGTTGGGTGGGCAGATTGGCGATACCCTGGCTGCAGAAGGCCCCACGGAAGAAACCCTAAGTTTCTTTTCCCTTGCTTTTAAAGGCGGAATTGTAATGATTCCTTTGCTTATTCTTTCAATCATTGCCATTTATATCTTCATTGAAAGGTATTTAGCCATCAGCAAGGCATCCAAAGAAGAATACAACTTCATGAACAACATCCGTGATTTTATCCATGACGGACGAATAGATAGTGCCAAATCCCTTTGCCGCAATAATGACACACCGCTATCGCGGATGATCTCCAAAGGGATCACACGCATAGGCCGGCCCCTTAACGACATCAATGCTGCCATTGAAAACGTTGGTAAGCTTGAAGTTTCCAAGCTGGAAAAAAATATCGCATTTCTTTCAACCGTAGCCGGTGCTGCACCCATGCTGGGTTTTCTGGGTACAGTAATGGGAATGGTAAGAGCATTTTATAACATGGCAATGGCTGGAAACAACGTTGATATATCTTTGCTTGCCGGTGGTATTTACGAAGCCATGATAACAACCATTACCGGATTAATAGTAGGTATTATCGGTTACATTTGCTACAATATCCTGGTGTCGCGCATAGAAAAAGTTGTTTTTATGCTCGAAGCCAGGGCCACAGAGTTTATGGACCTGTTGCACGAACCGGCAGCTTAATTTATTTTCACTATGGCAATTAAACTCAGAAATCCAAGGAGAGCAGAGTTCAACATGGCTTCCATGTCGGACCTGGTTTTCCTGTTGCTTATATTTTTTATGCTCACATCCACATTGGTTGCTCCCAATGCCATAAAGTTGCTTTTGCCCACCAGCGACAGCCGTACCATGGCAAGGCAAACGGTTACTGTTTATATCAATGCAGATAACCAT
>JAHYJP010000252.1 GCA_019429055.1 Bacteroidales bacterium | reverse complement strand
ATCTCTACCTCGAAGTGGCCTTCACCTGCAATAATCCCGGCAGGGGTATGTCAAGAATTATTTCATCTCTACCCGTTTGCTTAAATTCTAAGGATACTTCCTTAAAAAAAATCTTCATGTACTGCTTATGGTCTGTTGCAAATTGACTATCCTCTGGTAAATAATTGAAAAAAAGGGAATCTATAAAATAATAGTAACTACTCACCAGTAAAATTACAAAAAAAACTTTACTAACATCGTTTTGTTATTTTTTTTCTTGAATTTTTCGGTTTTCGTACGTGAAATTGGCTTTTCTTGCACTAAATTTATCTTATCATCGAAACGATTACCATACCGTTGTCAGAGTACACAGCGATGAAAACGCTGATACTCGAATTGCAAGAACAAAATAAAAAATTGCAGCAACAAATCACATCCTTACAAGAACAGGTTGAGCTTTTAAAAAATGGTCGTAAAAGCAAAACCAGTTCTACTCCGCCCTCACATGATTATAGTAGAAGCAATCAAAGAAGTTTACGTAAACAGTCAAACCGCAAAACGGGCGGGCAAATAGGGCACGAGGGTACAACTTTGCACATGAAAGAAATACCGGATGAGATAGTGGAGTATCGCCCCGATTATTGCAACCAATGCGGAGCAATCCTTAATTCTGAAGAATATAAGATGGTTTCACGTAAGCAGGAAATTGTTCTACCGCCGGTCGTTCCTAAATATATTGAGCATCGTTCATATACTTGTACTTGTGGGGTATGCGGAGGCATTACTACCGGTGAATCCCCTGAATATCTAAAAGCAAACGTGCAGTATGGCCCGCCGATAGCGGCTCTTGTTGGGTATTTATCTGTGCGTCAATATCTGCCCTATAAACGCATAGCAGAGTTCATGAATAGTTTTTTTACCCTACCAATAAGCGAAGGAACAATTGACAATATGATAGCTGGTCTTACAAGAAAAGCAGAGCCTATTTATAGAGAAATCAAAAGCCGTGTTGAACAATCAAGTGTTGTGGGTGGTGATGAAACAGGGATAAAAATCAACGGAAAAAAAGCTTGGTTGTGGACTTTTCAAACACAGTTTCTTACTTTTCTCGTAGCATCAATGACTCGTGGATACGAAACCATCAGCAATGTTTTTCAAAACGGTTTCCCTATTTCAGTGTATGTGAGTGATTGTTTGCCAGCCCAATTGAAAATTCAAACATTGGCAAAACAAATCTGTATTTCGCATTTACTAAGAGAACTCAATAATTTTATTGATGTGTTCAATTGTGGCTGGTCGGAAAAACTAAAACAACTCTTTCAAGAAGCTATCCTACTCAAATCGGAATTACATCCCGATGACTATTTGTCTCCCAATGAAAAAGTAAACTCTATTAGAAAACGCCTTGACCGATTATTGGACGAGCCGTCTTTTGACAAACATAAAAAAGTGCAGACTTTCATTAAACGGCTGAATAAACACAATGGTTCCATCCTAACTTTTTTATACCATCAAAAAGTTCCTCCCGACAATAACGGTTCTGAAAGATCAATCAGAAATGCTAAAGTAAAAATGAAAGTTTCCGGAGGTTTTAAGTCTTATGAGGGGGCATATCGGTTTGCTGTCTTGCGTTCATATATTGATACAACAGTTAAAAACTCTCAAGACGTTTTCAATGCGCTCTGTTTATTGGCAATGAGCCCTGCTGCTGAGTAGTTACAAACAGTTAAATACAGTAGGTGATTTGGGTATTAATAAATATACTGAATTATCACCAGTGCAGAAACGAGCATTTGAACTATTAAACTTGTGTGCCCAGTAAATGAAAATCTCATTTGACGGGAAACACCCGCCAAACCTGTGTTTTATTCAGTTTATTGTTTGGAACTTCGGTCTAAAATGTTGTCCCCCCGCTCATGTTGCTGACATGCAAATAGTTGCATAGCTTTGTGGTATGTTTGTCAAGCCATATATCAAACAGAATTTAACTACCGGGGAGCGATACACGGTGTATAAACTGGTAGAAGGTTACAGAAATAACCAACAGGTAACCCACCGGATCATCGTAAGCTTTGGACGGCTGGATGAATTAGAAACCGATGAGCGGAAAAAACTTTTAGGCAAGCGGGTTGAAGAATTGATAATAAATGGAGGGAATACGCTATCAATAAGCCAAATAGATGAACAGATTGAGCAGCTTGCGGGATATTATTATGAAGAGGTAAGGAGAAAGAAGCGCTACGACATAAAGCAAGGCAAGGTTGATTGG
Source organism: Bacteroidales bacterium (assembly GCA_019429055.1). Classification (GTDB taxonomy): domain Bacteria; phylum Bacteroidota; class Bacteroidia; order Bacteroidales; family UBA7960; genus SKVR01. The sequence goes on along the minus strand of JAHYJP010000252.1, from coordinate 2,019 downwards.
GAAACGGTAAACCTGTCGACTTTAAAGAACAAGGATGGCCGGGAGATAGGCGCTGAATGGATGTGCAAGCAATGCTTTGACCAACTGGGCATTGGGGTCTTTTTGCGGCAATCGGGCTGGGAAGAAGATAAAATAGCTCTGGCTACAACACATATAATAACCAGGGCCGTATACCCGGCATCGGAGCTAAAAACCGTTTCGTTCATCAGGGAGAACTCGGCCATTAGTGAAATAACCGGGCTTGACAGGGAGAAGTTGACCAAGGATATGCTATACGGAATATCACATCAATTGTACAAAATAAAAGACCCATTGGAACAGTACCTGTCAAGACGGACCAATGAACTGTTTGACCTTGAAGATAAGATCATATTGTATGATCTGACCAACACCTATTTTGAAGGGCGGATGAAAGGCAGTAAAATAGCCAAATTTGGCCGCAGTAAAGAAAAGCGCACCGATGCCCGTTTGGTTGTACTGGCCGTGGTAGTCAACAGTGAAGGGTTTTTGAAATACTCAAAGATTTACCAGGGCAATATGGCTGACTGTAAGACACTGCAAGAGGTCATAAGCTCCCTGAGCGAGCAAACCTCGTCTTCCGGACGCAAGCCCATCGTGGTGATCGATGCAGGAATAGCAACCGATGACAACCTTGCCATGCTCAAAGAGAAAGGGTATGATTACATGTGCGTGTCGCGCTCATCACTAAAACAATATCATGCAGACACAGCAGCAACCCCGGTGCAGGTCACAGACAAAAGAAAACAGGCCATTGAACTGTTAAAAGTAAAGGTTGATGGGGATAGCGACCAATTTCTTTGGGTGAAGAGCCATGCAAAAAAGATGAAAGAGGACAGTATGAACGGGCTGCTTTCACAAAGGTTCGAGGAGGGTATCCAAAACATACAGGAGGGAATATCAAAAAAAGGCGGCACTAAGAAACTCAACAAAGTTTTTGAGCGCATCGGAAGGCTAAAACAGAAATACCCTTCGGTTCATACATGGTACGACATAAGTGTATGTAATGATGGCAATGGAACAGCTACAAGTATAAATTGTCGTCATAAAACCGGAGAGCAGGCTGATAGTAAGTCCGGGATATATTTTCTGCGTACCTCAATAATGAATCTTGACGAACATGCATTCTGGTCAATTTACAATATTATCCGAGAAATTGAATACACATTCCGCGTATTGAAAACAGACCTTGACCTGCGCCCAATCTACCATAAAACCGATGAAGCCTCCATGGCACACCTGAACCTGGGCATGCTGGCATACTGGTTAGTGGTAACGATAAGGTATCAACTGAGAAAAAAAGGCATAAACGCTGATTGGCGGGAAATCGTTCGCAGGATGAATACCCAGAAATGCGTGACAACATCCGTGGTAAACATCAAACAGGAAACCATCTCTATAAGGCAATGTACTGAGCCTGTCAAAGAAGTGAAGGCTATTTATGATATTCTAAAATACAAATATCAACCCTTTACAAGAAAAAAATCCGTTGTCCCCCCTGCCGAATTCCCGAAAAACAATACTTCTTAATATCAATAACTTACATCCCTCACCCTGCAATGTGGGTTATGCCCCCCGCTGGAATCCTTCCTTTGAAAACCAGCGAAATTTTTATGAGGCCGCGTTCTGATCGGCATTAGTGCGGTTTTGAGACTTGACTTTTGCTTCTTTTGTGTACATGTATGACTTGAACGGAAAGACAGTAGAAGAAAACATTCAAAACCTATAAAAGTTTTTCCAAAGGCCATCTCAAAGGCCGTTCCAAAGAGCGGTCCAAGCGCCAATTCCGGAGCGACATTAAATTCTTTCCGCTGCAAAACAAGGCAATAAACTATGTGCGCCGGCCTTGTGGGCGATCCTGAAGGCAGGGCGCTTCAGTGGATCAATAAAAGAGAAACTATTACTGCCCTGCCGGCTTGGATCGCGCAAGGGGTTTATTGCCGTAGCTTTTGCGTGGAAAGAATTTTAAGTCTTGAATTTTTGCTTCTTTTGTTTCAAGAC
>JAHYJP010000251.1 GCA_019429055.1 Bacteroidales bacterium | reverse complement strand
ATGAAGGCTTTGCTATTAAACGCGAGTTAGTTAATATATTCCCGCTAGAAGAAGGGAGTATTTTTATCAATAAAGATCTTGAGCCCCAAACCGAAGAACATTTTGAAAAAGCTATAGCTTTTTCAGAAGGTTATGCCGCAATAAAGTATAATGGAAAATGGGGATTTATAAATTCAGAATTCAATCATTTTCTTGATATTAAATATGATAATGCACAATCATTTAGTGATGGATTAGCTCCAGTTAAAGAAAATAAATGGGGATATATAAATAAAGAAGGTGAATATGTTATAAGCTGTAAATATGATAGTTGCACTACTTTTAAAAATAGATTAGCTTATGTATGGATAAATGACAATAATTTCTTAATAGAAGGGTATATTAATAAAGCAGGAACCTTTATCTGGTATAATGAAAAACACTGAATGCATTTTTAGAAAAGTGACAAAGACTACAGATAGTTTAAATAAACGAGATACTGACAGACTGTGCTCTGTTTAATGTTATTATCATTATTTTTAAATTTCCATCCTCAAACCCCCTTTCCATTCAAAATCCTGTACGTCAGTTATGTACCAAACATCAAGGAGTAAACTAGTGTCATGTCACATCTAATATGGCGCATTATATTAATATTTTTTGTATCTTAGCCAAAAAAATGGCTATGAACACGTACAAAGTAACCTTAACCCAAGAAGAGCGGAATCAACTTTCTGGTATTACCAGATCGGGTAATCACTCAGCAAAGAAAATGCTGCACGCGTTGATTCTGTTGAATGTAGACAGGGGACCATTTGCTGATGAATGGCAAACTAATGAGCAAATATGCAAAATCCTGAAGATAGGCATGAGGACCATTGACCGCGTTAAGAAGAGGTTTGTCGAAGAGGGGTTTGAAGCTTCTCTGAAAATGGCTCCAACCTCGCGCAAATATGAAAAATTGGTCGATGGCGACCTGGAAGCGCATTTAATTGCATTGGCTTGCGGCCAGCCCCCAAAAGGGCACGCACGGTGGTCCTTACGGTTATTGGCTGATAAGGCGGTGGAGTTACAGTACGCAGATAGCATTTCGTACGAAACCGTGAGGAGGACGCTAAAAAAAACGAACTTAAACCTTGGAAAGTAATAGGATGGGTGATACCCCCGGGGTGCAGTAGCCAGTTTGTGGCAGCCATGGAACAGGTTTTGGATGTATACAAAAGGCCCTATAATCCCGCAAGACCTGTTGTCTGCATGGATGAATCGCCCAAGCAGCTGATCAGGGAAACCCGTATACCCATTCCAATGAGCAAAGGTCATGACAAGAAATGCGACTATGAATATCAACGGATGGGCGTTTGTAACATATTCATGGTGAACGAGCCATTAGCAGGGTTTCGTAAAGTGAAAACCACCCGGCGTAAATGCAAAACCGATTGGGCAGAGTTGGTGAAGGAGATTGCCGATATTTATTACCCGGACGCTGAAAAAATTACATTGGTGATGGACAACTTTTCAACTCACGGGCCATCAGCCCTCTATGAACAGTTTGAGCCCTCTGAAGCAAAGCGGATATGGGACCGGTTTGAATTCATTTTTACCCCGAAGCACGGAAGCTGGCTGAATATGGCTGAAATCGAATTGAACGTATTGAACAATCAGTGCTTAGGGCACCGTATCGCATCAATTGAGCAAGTCGTTACAGGAATTGATGCATGGGAGAAGGCTCGAAATGGAGCCAGCAAGAAAATAAACTGGCAGTTTACAACAAAAGATGCACGGATAAAACTAAAAAAACTATATCCGTCAATTTATGTGTGACATGACACTAGTTGCCATTTGCAGCCTGGTGCAGACAGTTTCTGTATCCATATAGTATTTACCCCTTAACGAAACGCAACATTACCTTAAGTCGCTTAAAAACAGGCATATAGAGCATTTGTTATAATCTCATTGATTTGTAATACCCTATATATCTGTATATTAGTAATGCAACAATTAACTTGGGACTTTGAGACCGGGTTTCTAATTTCTTTTCACTGGTGGTGGCTCAGTTTGCTCCGGATTATTCAAACTGTAAGAAAAATCTCTATTCCATCCCCCAAATCCCAATAATCTGTACTCCCCGGAATGTTGAGATATAACAAATAGAATAGCTATAGCTGGATAATTGTTTCAGTATAGTTTCAGTAATCATAATTAAAAAAGCCTTGATGTCATTGTATATCAAGGCTTTTGTCGTTAATTCAGGTAGTCCTACCAGGAATCGAACCTGGATCTAAGGTTTAGGAAACCTCCGTTCTATCCATTGAACTATAGGACCGGATGGGAGTGCAAAAATATTGCTTTTTTTGGTCAAAACAAAGTTTACCAGGATTTGCCATCTAAACTCAGGTTCCCAGGTGCAAGTTCCAAAAAGGGGTGAAGTGAGAATAAATTTTAAATCATGAGCAGAGTTTTGTAAACAAAAACTCTTTATCTTTGTCCTATAAAAACGATAGGATTAATAGGAAAGAAAATTTATTGAAACAAACACAAAGTTAAAAAGAAATATGAAAAACAGAGTTATCAGGGTGTTGATGCTGATCATCGCGGTTACAGCACTGACTTCCTATGGGAAATATTACGAATTATCAAAAGAGGGCAACGAAATCCTGATCAACGGGACTTCGAACCTGCACGACTGGACCATGAATGTTGTTGAAAGCAGCTGCGAAGCAGAATTCGATACACAAGGATTACGACTGATAAGCATTAATAAGGTGATTTTCAGCTGTAAACCCACAGATATCAAAAGCAACAGCAACCTTATGGACAGGAAAACTTACGAGGCACTCAAAGCAGAAAATTTCCCCGTAATTAAGTTCAGCCTTTCATCGGGAACGGAGATTAAATCCGACAACCGCAGGTTCAGCGGTAACCTGAAAGGAACCCTCCTTGTTGCAGGAGTGACCAGGGTTGTTGAGATTCCATTCACGGGTCTTGTTAACGATGACAACAGCTTAAGGGTGGAAGGAGCGGTCGATCTGAAAATGAGCGATTTTAAAATATCTCCTCCTACTGCTCTTCTGGGTACCCTTAAAACAGGTGACAATATATCCGTCTCATTTTCTTTGAAGCTCTTAAGTAAATCATAATAAGTGACATGTAAATAATCAGGATAAATTAGAATAAATAGGTTCATAAATATTAATCAATCAAAAAAGTCTTAATGAAAAAACTAATAATGATTTTGGCATCGGGTGTTTTAATTTTAAGCGCTTCCGGACAGGGATTTGAAGAATCTGTTTCAACCGATGAGATCCCGGAGAAACCAAAGGTATCTGTAGGTGCAGATTTTGCCATGCAGTTCCAGTCACTTAAACATCAGGCCGAAGTTGATCTTATCCCACTCGGGTCGAACATTAACCTTCCGACAGCAAACCTTGTTGTGAAAGCTCTCCTTGCAGAAGGAATTGAGGTTAAACTTGAAACATACCTTTCTTCAAGGCACCATGTGGAGGCCTGGGTCAAGGGAGGATACCTTCTGATCGACAGACTCCCCTTTATTAAATCAAAGTTCACCGACAGGCTGATGGATTTCATGACCTTCAAGGCGGGAGTGATGGAAATCAACTACGGTGATGCCCATTTCCGCCGCTCGGACAACGGAAACGTTATCAACAACCCTTTTGTCGGCAACTATATACTTGACGCCTTCACCACCGCCCCGGCTTTTGAGGCCCTGTTCCGCAGCAATGGCATACTGGTGATGGGAGCCATCTCAACAGGCACACTGAGACCGACCCTGGTGGGTTACAGTGCCGGTACCCAGACTTATACACCCTATAATGCGCATGAGGAGCTGGCTTTTTACTGGAAAGCGGGGTACGACAATCAGATCACCGACGATTTCAGATTAAGGGCAACCTTATCTGGTTACCACGCCGCCAATCACCACTTTGGATCACTGCACAATGGAGACAGGGCAGGATCGCGCTACTACCTGGTCATGAACCGCGTTACAAACAGTCCTGATGATGTCAACACGGCTATGAACCATATGTCAGGTACATGGGTTCCCGGTTTTACCGATAAGGATAATTCAATCATGGCAAATCTGATGGCCCGGTACAGGTTTCTGGAGCTTTTCGGAACCTACGAAACAGTTTCAGCGACTTCTCCATTCGGCGGAGCGGAATTCAAATACACTCAGTATGCCGGTGAGGGGATTGTGCGGTTCGGTAAAGAGGAACAGTTTTACGGCGGGCTCAGATATAACTATGTTAAAAAAGATACCGGGAGCTCAGTCGACAGGATACAGG
>JAHYJP010000250.1 GCA_019429055.1 Bacteroidales bacterium | reverse complement strand
GTGTTTCCGGGAAATTGTGCCCTGTATCAATGTGCAACAGGGGAAATGGAAGTCGTGCAGGCGAAAAGGCCTTAACTGCCAGGTGCAGCATTACGATTGAATCTTTTCCGCCCGAAAAAAGCAATACCGGGTTTTCAAATTGTGCTGCAACTTCCCGTATCACAAAAATAGATTCAGCTTCCAGTTCCCTTAAATGATTCAGATTGTATGACAACATTTTCAGTTATTTAGTTTGTGTTATTCGTGGTAATATAAAATCAACAAATTTTTCTACAAGTACCTGTTTCGAAAAATACTCGGTGTTCAGCTCTATATCAGGATTTTCCGGTGGTTCATAGGGAGAATCAATGCCTGTAAAATGGAGTAATCTCTTCTCACGTGCTTCCTTGTACAAACCTTTGGGATCTCTTTTTTCGCATAAGCTCAATGGTGCATTGATATAAACTTCAATATAATCCTCAGGTCCGATAATTTTTTTAGCAAGGTGCCGTATATGATGAGTCGGCGAAATAAAGCAGTTGATAACCACAAACCCTGCTTCCAGGAAAATGCGTGAAAGATGGGCCACCCGGTGTATATTCTGAAGCCTTCCCTCCAAAGTATAATCCAGATCGCGGTTTATGGTAGCTCTGATAATATCTGCATCAAATACCTGGGTTAAAAAACCTCGTGTTACCAGTTGTTTTTCAATATCTATGGCAAGTGTAGTCTTTCCCGAACCGGAAAGGCCGGTCATCCAGATTACCCTTCCTTTCTGGTGGAGGATTCCTTCCTTTTCAGTTCTTTTTACAAAAGGATTTGACTCCCACGTAATTGATGAAGTTTTGTCAGCCATTCAATTGTTTTTTTTGCCGGACAAACACTAAACAAATGCTTAATTTTTAACCATATACAAAGTGCAAAAGTATAAAATTCCATCGATCCTTTTTATCAAAATCATTAACCAAACAGGATAAGGACAAAATTATTTGGTTTATCTTTGCGGTAAAGGCAGAGTAATCAAAAGAATTACAACAGAACACAGGATGCTGTCGGGCATTTAGTTTCAATTTCAAAGAACCTGTTATGAAAAAATTTGCCACCTTTTTGCTGAGAATGATGGGCTGGAGAGTAACCCACGGAATGCCTGAGGGAATTCCCAAAGCCGTAATCACCATGGCCCCACACACCAGTAATATAGATTTTGTAATCGGAAAACTGGGGTTTATTTCTCATGGTGTGCGGCCAAAGATCATCATAAAAAAAGAATCTTTCTTTTTCCCTTTGGGAATAATCCTTAAAGCCTTGGGAGCTATTCCGATGGACCGAGGCTTCAGCACCGGTACCATTAAAAAGGTTACAAAGCTTATGGAAGAGTCCGATACCTTTTTCCTGCTCATTACCCCTGAGGGAACCAGAAAACTTGTGAAAAACTGGAAAAAAGGATTCTATTTTGTGGCAGAGCAGGCAAAGGTTCCCATTATCATGGGTTTTCTGAATTATAAGACCAAAACCGCAGGCCTGGGACCTGTTCTTTATCCCAGTGGAAACTATGAAGAGGATCTGAAAAAAATTCAGGAGTTTTATAAAGACAAGCAGGCACGACACCCTGAAAAGTTCAATTTATCCCCGGAGAACCTGCAAGATTAATCAGCAGCAGGGGCAAACACATCATTAAGGTTTAAGCGCAAAAAGGCTGTAAACTGCGGCATGATTTCATGGTTATCGCCCAGATTAATCCTGCTGAAACTTACCGATGCCCCGGTCCGTATAGCCACCGCATCACTTACATCCATTTTAAGACCGATGCCCGTATAGATCCCAAAACCCATTCCGTAGTCTCTTATATTGTAATATTCTCCCCGGAATTCGCGTATGTTGATAGTAAGGCCTTTAATATTTACGCGGTTTTCGATCACTTTCACATCGGTAATATTGAGTCCGCTCTCAATGAAAGGATGCATGTAACCATTTGTTAACATTGTATATTGAAATCCAAGCCGGAGTTCAATTCGTTCTTCTGTACCGGATATATCAGAAAGAACCAGGTAGGGTTCGGATGTAAAAGTTTCCCTGTCAGTGGCTATAGTAAACCTATCGGCCAGTGTAAGTCTTGTATAATTGAATTCGCCAAGGACAGCAAAACTGTTACTAAGATTCAGACCGCCATAAAAACCAACCTGCAATGCGGGGTTATATTTCATATTAGCAGGGAGTTCGTATACCCAGAAGTTTTCAATTACTTCATCCAGGTGTCTGACTATACGATCATAATTCCATTGGCGGTTCAATGCATTTTCAACACTATGCTCTCCGCTTCCGTTGTAGTAATTTGCCGTTGAATTGCTGGGTATATACATTCCAAAACTGATTCCGTAAATCCAGCGCACCAATGGAATATTTTTATCAGGAGCAGCATCAGGTATGGGTTGGCTCAAAAAACAGGGTTGCTGTGCTGATAATATTCCACAGTTAAATGAAAATAAAACCAGAAACAAGGGAGGTATTAAAGCTTTTTGCAACCTGTAAACCATCCATTAATGTTTTAAGTCCTTAAAATATGCACTGAGCAACTTACGGGCAGCCTGGTAAGATGTGAGTTTATTTTCGTTAAGCATATCGAGTACTTTTATTGTAATGGCTTTCACATGAGGGTCCTGGTAAAAATTATCGGTAAGTTTTTGCTGTATAGTCTCGTACATGTGGTATTTTTGCTGGCTTTGTCTTTTTTTGTCAAAAAAGCCACTTTCCCTGACCATACCTGCATAAGATTCAATCATCTCTTCTATTTTATCAATACCGGTTTTCATAATAGAAGAACACAATTCGACCCTGGGTATCCAGCCTGAAGCCGGTGGCGGAAAAAGATGAAGGGCATTCTGATATTGAATTTTTGCCCTTTGGGCGTTGATCATGTTATCACCGTCAGCCTTATTGATAACCATGCCATCGCACATTTCCATTATGCCTCGTTTTATACCCTGCAATTCATCACCTGCTCCCGAAAGCATGAGCAGAAGAAAGAAATCAACCATTGAATGCACTGTGGTTTCAGACTGCCCCACGCCCACAGTTTCAACAAGAATACGGTCAAATCCGGCTGCTTCACAAAGTATAATGATTTCGCGGGTTTTTCGTGCTACACCTCCCAGTGAGCCGGCCGACGGGCTGGGCCTGATAAATGCATCAGGATGCCCCGAAAGGGTTTCCATGCGTGTTTTATCTCCCAGGATACTTCCTTTGGATATCTCACTGCTGGGATCTACAGCCAGAACAGCAATTTTATGGCCCCGTGAAATAAGATGCATCCCAAAAGCTTCAATGAAAGTGCTTTTCCCGACTCCGGGAACACCTGTAATGCCTATCCGAAACGAATTTGATGAGTGTGGAGTGCACTTTTCAATGATCTCCTGGGCTTTTTCAAAATGATGGGGTAATGAGCTTTCTACCAGTGTAATAGCCTGGCTAAGAATGGTACGATCGCCGGAAAGAATCCCTTCGACAAAGCTATCGGCAGTTAAAGAAGCTTTCCGTCTTGACTGCATAACACGAATGGCCTGTTCATTGATTACAGGCAATCGCTCCACTCCCTTATTCACTTTCAATGCACTACGGAAATCTTTGTTTTCGGAAGATTCATCCTTAACTGACATACCCTTAATAATTTTTTATACAAACCTACATAATTTTTTTATGCACGTAATGAAATATAAACTTCTTAAATCCGTCATTGTTTTAATGTTTTTTAAAAACATTTTTCCTGTTCAGACCTTAAATATAGGTATTTTTGCATGTAGTTAAAGTTATGTTATACCACAAGATATATCCCAATAAAGAATCCAACGACTGGGTGGTTTTCATTCATGGAGCAGGAGGAAGTTCAGTTGTTTGGTTCAAACAAATACAATCTTATGCCCGTCATTTCAACCTGCTGCTTATAGACCTGCATGGTCATGGCAGGTCGGCCAAGGGTGATAAATTGCACGATACCCGTTATTCATTTGAGAATATTGCCCTTGATATTGTTAAGGTCCTGGACCACACAAACATCCCAAAGGCTCACTTCGTGGGGGTTTCCATGGGTACCATTATTGTGCGAAAGCTTGCCGAAATCAAGAAGGAATATGTAAAATCCATGATCCTGGTGGGGGCAATAACAAAACTTAACCTGAAATCGCGTTTTCTGATGCGAATGGGTGGAATATTTCATAAAGTGATTCCCTACATGTGGCTTTACAAGGTGTTTGCCTTCATAATCATGCCCATGGATCAGCATGAGGAATCCAGAAGTGTTTTTATCAGGGAAGCCCGTAAACTGGCGCGTCATGAATTTATCAGATGGTTTAAACTTACCACGCGCCTTACAGCCAAACTCAAGCGCATGGAATCAGAAGATCCGGG
>JAHYJP010000249.1 GCA_019429055.1 Bacteroidales bacterium | reverse complement strand
AGTCCAATTAGAAGCATTGTCAAAATTTATTGAATTTGGTTCTCCAATTCCCGAAACAGGTTTAAAGTATCCATTGATGGTAATATTACCCTGTAATCCACCAGTGCCGCCTTCTTGTTCAGCATTAAAGCCATAAAGCCGAAATTCAGCTTCTCCTGTTAAATTTTCATAATGAATGCCGGGGAATAATACAATTGATGTCCAAGAATTATTTAGGTCAGGATTTGTTAATACTCCGCTTTCATTTGTTATTCCTGTCGGTAGAAAACCGTAATCTTCAAGAACATCCACAAAGGAGTTTTCACTACCTCTCCATTGCCATTGTCTTGGTCCTGTTGCACTTCTACCTACTCCAAAAATAATTGAAGTTACAGTGAAAGTATATCCTGGAATTGACTCAATACTGAAACCAATGTATTTGTTAAGATCAACAGCGCCGGTAAAATCGTCACTACCATCTGTTGCCCCAAGTGGCCAGTTTGACCCCCTGAAATTATTATTACTGGAAGTAGATATAATGCCAACTTTTAAAAGGTTACCCATTTCAATACCGGCAAATTCAACTCCGTTGTAGCTAAAGCTTGTAACATTGTTTCCTCCGCCTGCCAAGTCATAAGTAACAGAAAATGTTACCTGCCCCCACCCCCTCACCGGCAGCAGAAGCAGAGAAACCCAAAGAATTAAAAAACCACAAAACAATCTCATACCAAAATTTTTGGACTACGGGTTTTGTCGGATACAGCATGCGTGGAGAAGTGTGCAAAACTTCTATTAAATTTACGAATTTAAATGCAGAAATGCATTATGGGGACGTTAAAAAAATATTAACAATTCCATTCTAAATTGTTGAAATATAGGGTTGTGCAAAAGATATGCGAAAACCGTCATGCATGGTAGAGCAAAATAAATAAACTGTCTGTCGTCGGTTTTTATTCGTTTGTCATTGTGTTTTAAATATGTAATTCATTGGTTTTTCATGACTATAAATTGCTAATTTTGGCTGGCTTTTATAGAGAAAAAAATTAAATTCCAGGCATGGATCTCATTACCACATTCACCATCATAGCCGTAGGAATTCTCATTTTCCTGGCACACCTGTTTGCGGGGCTTTTCCGGTATAAAAAAATTCCGGATGTGTTGCTGCTTATCATAATCGGGTTGATCCTGGGCCCTTTTACAGGTATTATCGATCAGAGTTTTTTTGGCGACCTGGGCAGTGTGTTTGCCAATATTACCCTTGTTATCATACTTTTTGAAGGGGGAACCGGGCTGCGTATGAATGTATTGCGCACTGCACTGCGCGGCACGGCAAGCCTTACCATCATAAACTTTGTGATCAGTATGCTGGTTACGGGGCTTTGTACCATGGTGATCTTCGATTTCGACCCCTTGCGATCATTTATGCTGGGGGCATTCCTGGGGGGTACGGCATCGGCCATTGTTATTCCGCTGGTTAATCAGATGCAGATGGATATGGGTTCCAAAACCATCCTGATCCTGGAGTCGGCAGTAAGCGATGTTTTGTGTATTGTGGTGGGGCTTACCTTGTTTGAGGCTTTTAAACTGGGCGGGGTTGATTTCGGAAGTATGCTTGGGAGCATTGTGGGCGGGTTTCTCTTCTCATTGATTATTGGTCTGATTGCAGGCCTCATCTGGTCTTTTATGCTGAATAGGGTTCGCACCCTGCAAAATTCTATTTTTACCACTCCCGCTTTTGTGTTTATTGTGTATGGAATATCCGAATTGATGGGTTTCAGTGGTGCCATTTCTGCGCTGATGTTTGGTATTACGCTGGCCAATATTGATTTACTTCCTTTGCCTCTTCTGGCAAAATATACCAAAGAAATCCCGCATACGTTCAATGATACCGAGCGGGTGTTTTTTGCTGAAGTGGTTTTTCTGCTTAAGACATTCTTCTTTGTTTATATCGGTATCTCCATTGTCCTTACGGATTATTTCTCTCTGGCAGTGGGTTTTATCCTTACCATTTTGCTGTATATTGTTCGCATTCCCACGGTAAAAATTTCGGTTCGCCCCAACCTTCCGCTGGAAGACCGCGTGGTAATGGCTTTTATGGTACCCAAGGGACTGGCAGCTGCCGTGCTGGCTTCGCTTCCTTTTCAGTATGGGATACCGGGTGGTGAGTATATTCAGAATATTACCTATTCAACAGTACTTCTGAGCATAGTGCTTAATTCGCTTTTGGTATTTATGCACAGCCGCTACCCGGGAGTAAAATGGTTTTATGGGTACTTCCTTGCCTGATTTAAAAGTTTTATCATTTACTTAACTTTTTTACCTGCAAAAATTTCTGTAGGTTTGACTCCGTTTTAAAACTCAGTCATTAACCATATTAAATACAAGATACGATGAAAGGAAATAGTTTCATTGTCAGAAGCTGTCTGATCATTCTTTTTTTGTTGGGAAGCATAATGAGTTCACTGGCCAGGCAAAGTGATGTACCCCACGATTTTGAACCGGATTTGAGCACACCCTGGCATAGTATTCTAACACATTTGTACTTTTTACAATCCGGAAGTTATGATGTGGAAAAGGCATCTGTTCCTTTTCTGCACCCCGGTATCGATTCCCTTCAGGCACGTGATCTTGCCGTAAAATTAAAACAAGCCTGGGATGCACGGGGACATATTGTAAATTTTGAACATGTTCCAAGGGATGCTTATTACATAGATTCTGTAAGTGAAAGAGAGATATTTGCCCCCATCAGTCAAACGCCCGGCATTTATGTGGAGCGGCAACCCAATGGCGAATGGCTTTACAGCACCAACAGTTTTGATAATATAGAGAATTTTTACAGGGAAGTTTATCCTTACGGCTCTGATCTGCTTGCAAATCTTTTTTCGGAAAGGGCTTCCGCTCGCTTTTTCGGACTTTACCTCTGGCAGCATTTCGGAATCTTACTGATGATCTTCATAAGCTTATTATTGCATAAGCTGTTTACTTTTTTCTTTAATCGTTTACTCTACCGGGGGGCACATAAACTGGGTTACGACCAGATTGTGAGGCCTTATCTGTTGCCTGTGGCCAAACCTCTCAGCCTTTTTGTGGTGTTTGTTTTTATTGCAGTGTTTTATCCTATACTTCAACTACCCGCCCAGGTATCTTTTTATCTCAGTTTTGTATTTAAAGTATTGTGGCCTTTATTTGGGATACTGGTATTTTATAAACTGGTAGATGTTTTCGGTCTTTATCTGGAAAGTCTGGCCGGTAAGAACGAGTCGAGCCTGGATAACCATGTGGTACCCCTGATCCGGAAAGTTCTTAGGGTATTTGTTGTTATCGTTGGCGGGTTGTTTATTTTGCAAAACCTGGATGTAAATATTACCGCTCTGCTGGCAGGGTTGTCTATCGGCGGTCTGGCCCTGGCTCTTGCTGCCCAGGACACTCTGAAGAATCTGTTCGGTTCGCTGATGATTTTTATTGACAAACCCTTTTCTGTAGGGCATTGGATCACCAGTGGCGATATCGACGGAACAGTAGAAGAAGTGGGCTTTCGATCCACACGCGTACGTTCATTCCGCAACTCACTGTATTATGTGCCCAACGGCAAGCTGGCCGATGCTACCATCGACAATCATGGGCTACGCCAGTATCGCCGGTTCTTTATGCACATTGCCGTCACCTACGATACTCCACCCGATCTGATTGAAGTATTTGTGCAGGGATTAAGAAAAATAGTTGAAAAACACCCTAATACACGCAAAGACTTTTACATCATTGAGTTTAATGAGATGGGCGATTTCTCACTGAAGATCATGTTCTACATCTTCTTCGCAGTGCCCACATGGCCCGAAGAGCTAAGGGCACGCCACGAGATCCTTATCGAAGTAGTTCGCCTGGCCGAAAAACTCGGTGTCCGCTTTGCATTCCCCACGCAAACTATGCATATGGAATCGTTTCCTGACAAAAGCAGCCTTACACCAAAATACGATATGAGCATGAATGAGTTTAAGCAGGTAATGGAGGATTATTTTGCGGAGAAAGATGGGAAAAAAGGTTGAGATGTTCAGGGGTTTAGAAGTTCTGGAGTTGAGAAGCTGAACGATAGCAAAGTTGAACGAAGTGAAATCCGGAGACCAAAGGAATTCGGGATCCCGGGACTGAAAGGATCCGGGATTTAGAAGTTGAGAGATTTATATTGTAATGGTATAAAAAAAGGCCCTTGCCGGACGAGCAGGGGCCTTTTTAATACGGGTTTTCAATTTCTGAAAACCTTAAATATTCATGAATAAGTCATTATTTGAAAACCGCTACAGCAGCCGGATCCACGATCTGGAATGTGAATGACTCGGTAAAATAAAGCTGAACGGTTTTGCTGTTGTGCGATTCGTATCCGATGGAAATATCCTGGCCGATAACCATCTTAAGG
>JAHYJP010000248.1 GCA_019429055.1 Bacteroidales bacterium | reverse complement strand
CCTTGCGGGTGAAGGTTGTGGCACATCCTCCCGGGCGATCATGCTGCTCGATCAGTAAGACCTTTTTCCCCTGTTTGGCCAGGTTTGCACCTGCAGTAAGGCCTCCCAGGCCTGCGCCAATAATGATGATATCGTGGTTCATAGCAATTTGGGTTTTAATGGTGCTTTCTTAAGAAATGGAACGCTGATAGCGCTGATTAAATGGATTAAATCTGCGATAATCTGCGTTGCTAAGCATCTGCGTAATCTGCGTTCGACAAATAAAAATGAATAACTAAATGTTTTTGATTTTCAAATTATACAAGTGTTGTCAGTTTTATTGTTCCGGAATGGGATACCTTTTAAACGGTTTGTTTCGATCGAAAAGGTAACGGTATGTGATATAGTGCTTTGCCGGAACACTTTCCACGGCCATAAAAATTTTACGCATTTTGGGATTAAAATCGGCCACCCACGAAAATTCTATTTCGGTGTAATGAGGTTTCCGGGCCATAACTTCTGCAATTTTAAGAATGATCCCCGATTCCACTCCCATTCCCTGGAACTTTGGAACTACTCCCATGAGTACACCACGGGCACGGGTCATGGTTTTTATCTTTTTCAGATAAAGGAATTTTAGCACGGAGAACAGATTCAGTTTCCCGTTCAGTTTTTTCAGGATCTGGTTCACATCGGGGTACATCAGGTAGATGGCGATGGGCTCCCCTTTGTTGTAGGCAATCCAGATAAACTCTTCGTCGATGATGGCCTTTGCTTTTTTCAGGGTCTTTTTAATATATGCAGTTTCCAGCGGTTTGAAATTTTCCTTGAATGTAGCCCATGCTGTGTTGAAAACCTTACAAAAATCTTCCCCAAACTGGTCAGCATTTTTCCATTCAAAATGTTTGAAACTGTAATCGGGTTTTGCTGCAATCCTTTCCGCAATCTTTTTAAACCTGGGGGGAAGTTCTTTGGTAACATCCAGGTGAAAGCCTTCCTGTTTGTAGTAGGTTTGAAAGCCATAGGATTCAAAAAGTTCCTGGTAGTAGGGGTGATTATAGGCAATTTCGTAGGATGGATGGGTGAATCCATCCACAAGAAGTCCCCAGTATTTATCGGTTTCACCAAAATTTATGGGGCCTTCCATGGCTTCCATACCCTTATTTTTCAACCATTCCCGGGCTGTGTCAAAAAGAAGGAAAGCAGCCTGTTTGTCTTTGATACATTCAAAAAAACCCATTCCCCCGGTGGGTTGCTCCTGTTTGTATGCTGTATTACGATCAATAAATGCTGCCACCCTTCCGATAAGCTGGTTTTTATCATCATATAGCAGCCATCGGGTGGCTTCGCCATGGTTGAAAAATACATTTTTGCCAGGTTCAAAAATAGATTCTATTTCATTGTCGAGCGGGCAAACCCACGTATCATCGTCCTTGTAAATGATACGTGCCACATCATGAAAAGCTTTCCTGGTTTTTCGGTTGCTTACCTCTATTACCTTCATCTGTTGACCTTTTAGTTTAAGAATCGTTATTGCCTCCTGTAAATCCCGTCAAGGATATCTTTGTATTGCGATTCTATCACTTTCCTTTTCAACTTAAGGGTTGCAGATAATTCGCCTGATGTTGGAGACCACTCATCTGCCAGGAGCCTGAACCGCAGAATTCTTTCGGGTTCTGAAAGCGATTTGTTCAGTTTGTTTATTTCGTCGTTCATAGCCTGCTTAACCTCAGGTAAGGAGATGAGTTCAGAATGGGTTTGGGGAAAAGTAACCTGTTGATTTTCGCACCACTCTTTCAGATACTTGAAGTCGGGAATAATCAGTGCACTGGCAAACTTCTGGTGCTCTCCCACTACCATGGCATTATCGATAAATGGCGATTCTTTCAGCTTGTTTTCGATGAGCTGGGGAGCCACAAACTTTCCGCTGGATAGTTTGAATATCTCTTTGATCCTGTCGGTAATGTTAAGAAACTTTCCTTCTACCCAGTTGCCCACATCGCCGGTATGAAACCAGCCTTCTTCATCTACTGCCGATCGGGTAAGTTCTTCATCTTTATAATAACCGATCATCAAATTGCGCCCACGGGTAAGGATTTCACCATCCTCTTTAATTTTCACTTCCACCCCGTCAATGAGTGCACCCACGGTTCCCAGCTTGCAAAGTTGCTTTTCCTGCCGGTTAATGGTAATAACAGGAGAAGTTTCCGTGAGCCCGTACATATTGAGAATTTTGATTCCTGCAGCCCAGAAAATCCTTTCGAGCCTGGGTTGCAGACTGGCACCACCACATCCCACCAAACGTACACAGCCCCCTAATGCTATCCTCCATTTACTGAAAATAAGTTTATCAGCGATCTTCAATTTTAATTCATACAGCCAACCGTTTTCACCAAAAGGTTTATACCTGAGACCAAGTTCCACAGCCCAGAAAAACAATTTTTTCTTAACACCTGTGAGACTTCTTCCTTTGGCCATCACATTGTCGAACACCTTTTCCAGTAAGCGGGGTACGGCATCAAAGCCGGTTGCCTGGATCTCTTTCAGGTTTACCGCAATCGTACCCATATTTTCGGCATAGTAGATACATGCCCCTGAGTACTGGGTCTGGTAGTTACCCATGCGTCCGCCAACATGGCACAGGGGAAGTATATTCAGGTACCGGTCATCCGGCCCCAGTTTAAATACTTCTGCGGCGGCTATAAAATTACTTACCAGGTTATCGTGTGAAAGCAGCACTCCTTTCGAAGTGCCGGTTGTTCCTGAAGTGTAGATCAGAACTGCAGGATCAGACGGGTTGATGGATTTTTTGATCTCTTCCAGTTTTTCAATGATGCCGGGCTGGCATTGCTTGCCTTTTTCAACCACCTCCATCCAGTGTTTTGAATGATCGGTTTTGTTGAAAGTATAAACCCACTCCACCTTTTCTATCTTATCGCAAACAGGCTTTATGTTTTCATAGAATTTATGGTCGGACATGATAACCATTCTGGCATCGGAGTGCTCTAATACATATTGGTATTCATCGCAGCTCAAAGATGTATACACCGGCACATGAATCACCCCGATCATGGTCATACCCACATCGATGAAATTCCATTCGGGCCGGTTGTTGGTTACACTGGCAATTTTATCCCCCTTTTTAAAACCAAGCTCCAGGAGCCCGAGTGCAAACCACCGGGCAAAATTGTAATAATCCTGTGCGGTGTATTTGATCCATTGTCCGTCGGTTTTGGCAGCAAAAACATCTGCGTCGGGGTATAGGCTTAGAAACCTGTCAGGCAGGTCAAAGATGCGTTTTGGTTCCATGGTGAGTTCTTTTGTTTTCCCATTGTAAATGTAACAATTGTTTGAAAACAGACAAGTGGGTTTCAGGGAAATAAATGGTCAGGAACTCACGACTTTTTCAGGGATGCCTGATATATTTAGCGGGATGTGCCATCAGCGAATCCAGAAAGATAAGTCCACGCTCCATAAAACCCACCGGCATGCTATGGCCGCCATCGTGGTCGTAAAATTCAGAAGGAAGGCCAAGATTATCCATTGTGCTTTTTAGACTAAGATTCATTGGATAAAACATTGTAAAATCCTGACTGCCACACCCGAAAAAAATACCAACACTATCGGCAGGGCTTAATTGCTGAATCAGATAAATAATACTGTTTTTTCTGGCTATTGGCATTAAGGTATCAACAGGAAGTCCGTTTTCATCATAAGGAAAGTCAACAATTGGTGGATTTATGTATTTCTGTGGACTATTGAAATTAGGCGCCCATGCTCCCCAACCGAGAAAAGTCATCCTTGTCCAAAACCCGGTATTCTCATAATCATAAAAATATGGAGGGCCAGGCTGGTTTTCCTTCAGGACGTTGGTATGAATAGTTTCCATGAAGATGGAATCAAGGAAATCGACTGCACCAGCATGAGCTGCCAAAACCCTGTATTTATCCTTATGCAAAATTCCATACCTGAATGAACCATAAGCACCCATGGACTGCCCCATCAAAGCCCGCCCATTTCTTTCAGGTATGGTACGGAACGAAGAATCCACCCAGGTGATGAGGTCAACGGTCATAAAATCTTCATAATTCCCCCACAATATTGAATTCACATACTGAGAACCATT
This sequence comes from Bacteroidales bacterium, assembly GCA_019429055.1. Classification (GTDB taxonomy): domain Bacteria; phylum Bacteroidota; class Bacteroidia; order Bacteroidales; family UBA7960; genus SKVR01. Next base: position 288 of record JAHYJP010000248.1, on the reverse strand, counting down.
GAATGGCTCGCAGCTATTGTCGGCAATAACCATTAACATCGGGTTAATTATTCCCTTGCGAACCAATGAATCAATTACTGGAAATAATACTGAACCACTGGTGTGATTTCCACCCCAACCATGCAGATAATAAACAACCGGATAATGAAGTTCGGGGTTTTCCTCATAACCGGGAGGCAGATAAACTCTTACCATCTTTTCCTTATCCAGCGCGGGGCTGTAAAAGGATGTATCGGAATAATTGCTTTGCCCTAACAGCGTAGTTGCAGTGAGCAGGATTGCTGAGAG
>JAHYJP010000247.1 GCA_019429055.1 Bacteroidales bacterium | reverse complement strand
TTGCTTGACCTGCAGCATGAATCGGCAGGAATTCTTTTCCCTTCGGCATTTACACGAGGAGAACAAGGCATTCCCATCAATGGCCTGATCTGGATGGGTAGTAAACAGGAAATGCAATCACGAATCCGTGAAAAACTCGATCAGGGTTTCAGGGTATTGAAACTTAAAGTCGGAGCTTTGGATTTTGATGAAGAAATAACTTTGCTCAAAAACATCCGTCAACAGTTTAAGCCTTCCGACCTTGAAATCCGGCTTGACGCAAATGGTGCTTTTTCATTAGAAGAAGCTCCCGGGAAACTAAAACAACTTTCCGAATATCATATACACTCCATCGAACAACCCATCAAAGCCGGTCAATGGGAAGCTATGGGAGAAATCTGTAACACCTCTCTCCTGCCCGTTGCTCTTGATGAAGAACTAATTGGCATTAGTAATCCATCCATTAAAGAAAAATTACTGGATACAATAAAACCCCGGTATATTATTCTGAAACCCAGTCTTATTGGCGGCCTCCAAAAAAGCAAGGAATGGATTGATATAGCGGAAGAAAAAAACATAAGCTGGTGGGCCACATCGGCGCTGGAAAGCAATGTAGGCCTTAATGCCATAGCGCAATGGGTTTTTACGTTAAAGTCGAAAATGGTTCAGGGATTGGGTACCGGACAGGTGTTTGGCAATAATATTGAATCCCCCCTTCAATTAATTGGACCCGAATTATTTTACCTTCAAAGTAAAAAATGGGAGACTCAGGTTTTAAGGCAATATTAGATGTCAGATTTTCGAAATTTTTAAAAAAAATTATTAACAATCTACGGTCTGTTTTCTCTGTTATAATGCAATCTTTTTGCTGATGAGTATTATTGTTTTTCTATAAAAACTCTAAAAAGCTTCAAATATTTTGTTTTAATCCTGATTTACAGGTAATTAGAACATGCTCTCAGAATCTCCACTGATTTTTCATCTAATTCAAACTACCTTCAATTTATAGCAAGTTTTCAACAAACTATGTTAATTAATTTTGGATAAAGGGATATTTTACAGAAAAAAAATCAAGTATTTTTACCCATTAACGACAAAAAAAATATCTGAATAAAAAACAAAACTATCTGCACCAGATATAAACAGGCAGATCAGGAAAGTCTTAAAAGGGAATATGGGAAAACCTTCATTATTTTCGTTAATTAGCAGATTAAATTGGGCTTTCAAATATTTCATTATTGGGGTAATTCAATTGCTGCCGGTTTTATCATATGCACAAGGTAGTGTTTCATTCGCTATTTCCAAAACCGGGCCGGGTGTTGCTTCACCAGGCAATATAGTTACATACACCATCACTTATGCCAATACAGGCACAGCTCTTGCCAATGACGTAGTGATTACTGATTTTTTACCTGATCCCGATAACTTTACATTTATTACTTCTTCCCCCGCCGGAAACTACAATGCTGCTGAAAATACCATAACCTGGAATTCGGAAAATATTCCCGGCCTGGCAAGTCTTGGGTCAGGGAACAATTTCATTACAGTTACCATAAGAGTTGGTAAACAAGGAGTACCCCCTTTGCAATCAACAATGGGTTATTACCTTACCAACCTTTCAGTGGACCTTGAAAATTATGTTACCATTCAGTCTTCCCAATCCCCCTTACCTACAGAAAGCAATACAGTTACTACTGTTGCAACACAGATATGTACTTTCAACCTTAGTTCTCCCAGTGCCGGAATAAGAAATAACAATGGTGCCACTGTAACTTACAGAATTGCTCTAACCAATACAGGAAACATTTATCAGCAGTTTGATCTTTCAACAGCTTATGTTTCTGGTCCCGATCAATTTAACCGTTTCATTCAAACCTTAGATGGCGATCTTCTCAATACCACTCCTTTTATTGCGCCCGGAGAGACTTATCTTTTTAATATTGTCCTTGATAAAACAGGTGGTAGCCAAGCCAATCAATCTTATGTTTTCGAATTAATAGCAACACCCACAATTTGTGGAGAGCCAGTTACCAGTAATATCACAGCCTTTATTTATGCAAATAACGCATCTTTGTATGATCTTCTAAGTATTTACAAAATTGCTAATCCAAATCCAGTGCCTGCGGGTGAAATTTTAACTTATGAAATTATAGTATTTAATGGCAATCCAACAACTAGTGTTAGTAATGTAAGAGTACAGGAATTTTATCCGGTTAATACCACATTCATTTCAGCAGAACCTGCTCCAACTTCGGGGAATAATATCTGGGACTTTACTGAAATACCACCTGATGAAACTACAATAACCATAGTCCTTTTAGTTGAGTCAGATCTTTCCAATGGAACCATCCTTTCAAATACGGTTAATATTGGAAGTTTTGACGACCCAAATTCAAACATGTACACCCTTGAAACCACTGTAACTTCAGCTCCCGAACTGGAGATAACAAAAACCGCAACCGTTGAAAATCCACCGGCAGAACCCGGATCAATAGTGAACTATACACTTATTTATTCCAATAACGGTAACCGCACTGCACCCAATGTAACCATTATCGATAATTACAATCAATTATATCTGGATGTTCTGAACTCCGACGGCGGAAACACCAGCATATCGGGCGAAATAACCTGGACAATACCATCGCTGGCGCCGGGAGAAAGTGGTTCGGTAAATTATACTATGCAGATTAAGGATAATCCGGCACTGTTTCCTGCAGGATCAACCATCATCAATAATGCAGCCACCATTTCATCTGATCTGCCCGATGGTGATCCCAACAACAATTTCACATCAGCATCCATAACAGTTGCAAATCTTCCGGATTTAAAAGCGGAAAAGACCGTTTCGGATGACCCTGCAATTGCAGGAGAGCCCATATCCTATGCTATTACTATCAGTAACATCGGAAGAGTGGCGCACAGTGGAAGTTTTACAATTACTGATTTTCTTCCCGATAACATACAATATATTTCAAGTACACCTGCAGGATTTTATGATCCTGACAGTCATACTCTACAATGGATAGTAACCGATGATCTTATTCCGGATGACTTCCTGGAATTTTCAATAAGTCTTGATGCTCTTGATTGTGAACTTCAGGGAACGAGTATTTCGAACACGGTAAGTGTTTTCTCCAATAATTTTGCAGATGCTGATGAATCCAATAATGTGTTTACATTGATAACGGATGTTGTAGATAATATTCCACCACAAATTACGCAGTGCCCTGCCGATTTAACCGGTGAAAATGCTATTGAAGGATGCGACACAGATGCGATTACCGGCCTTGCTTATTCTGAAACTCCTGTAATTGTTACTTTTGAGCAGTGGACCGAAGCCGGTGGCGAAGCTACTGATAATTGTGAAATTGCAGAATATAGTTACATGGACAGCAGCGAGGGAGATTGTTTAATAACTGTTGAGCGAATATGGAGTATTACTGATGCATCAGGAAACACGAGTACCTGCACACAAATTATTGAAATCCGTGACACAACTCCTCCTGTATTTATTTGTCCCGACTCGCCCCAGGAAAGATTTATTTATGATGGAGAAACCACTTACATTGCACTGGGAACAGAATTTGACCCAACTGATTTAAGCGATATATGCGGAAATGCCACTGCAACGCATAACCTTACGCATACCATCAACTCTACATTGGATGGTTATGTTTTTCCCCTGGGTGATACTGAAGTAATCTGGACAGCCGTTGATGAATGTGGCAATACTTCTGAGTGTTCATTAATTGTGAGGGTGCTGGCTCCATCCATTGAAATTAGCAAAACAGCCGATCCCACAACCTACAATACTGTGGGTGATGTAATCAATTACACCATAGTAATTCAAAACACCGGCAATGTAACCCTGAGCAACATTGTTGTCACCGACCCGCTCACTGGTCTCAATACCACCATCGCTATGCTTGCACCCGGTGCCAGCCAGACCTTCAACGAGTCCTACACCATTACCCAGGCCGATGTGGATGCAGGATCTGTGACCAATACCGCTTCAGCAGAAGGGGAAGATACCAATGGGGATCTCGTAAGCGATAATGACAGTGCTACGGTAACAGCCATTCAAAATCCTGAGATCACTGTGACCAAAACCGCTGATCCATCTACCTACGATGCAGCAGACGATATCATTACCTATACCATTACCCTGACCAATGACGGTAACGTAACCGTTTACAACCCGGCCGTCAGTGACCCCCAGGCTACTACCGGTCCTGATTATGTGAGCGGAGATACCAATGGTGACGGTGTACTTGACGTTGGCGAGACCTGGGTGTATGAAGCAACCTATGTCATTACACAGGCCGATATTGACGCAGGAAGCTTCACCAATACTGCCACAGGTAGCGGTTCTGCCGATACCGATGGAGACGGGACAGGTGATGCGCCGGTGAGTGACAGCGATGATGAG
>JAHYJP010000246.1 GCA_019429055.1 Bacteroidales bacterium | reverse complement strand
TGTAATGCTTCCGTCAGAAATGTATCGTTTGATTTTTGACAAACTTTTACCAATCAGAAAACTAATCCAGACATTGGTATCGAAAATAGCTCTAACGTTTTTGCTTGTCATAAATTTCCTGTCTTACACTTTCAGCTTCTTCGGTTATGGTATCCAGGTCGGGCTCATTGGTCCTGAATGTTTTTAACAGGCGGGAGAGTTTTGTATCAATAGCTTCCTTTTCCAGCTCTCTGGTCAGCTTTATTTTTTGTTGTCTGGGTAATTGTTTTACCAATGACAAAATTTGCTGGAAAGTAAGGTCTATTTGCAATTGAGTTTTCATGATTCAACTTCTTTTTACTTCTCCAAATTTACAAAAATTATTGTGGATATTTTTTAATTACCGTTTTCATTTCTTACATGCATTGTATGGATTGAAGACACGAACCGAAGCGAAGCTGAGCTCGACGAAGTCAACGCACGATTGTTTTTTCTCTCGCAAAGACGCAGGGACGCAGTTTTTGAAAATCACGGGGTGATTTTCCGGGTGCGACTACAGCTCGTGCCCGGAATCCAGCAGATGAAATGGTTTTTTCCGGATGTTTTTTAATGCCTTTTTTCCCCTCCCCACCCACACCGGTCTTGTCATCCTGAGCGCAGCGAAGGATCCCGTGGCCATACCAGTGCGGCAAAAGAGCGCGGTTGAAGTAACCACTGGGGCAATCATTATTTTTCAACAACCGGGCTTTATGCGGCAATGGGTCGTTTGTTCTCCATCCAAATTTGGTTTATGGCGTTAATGGCCGGGCTGCAAGGGCTGCGGGTTCCATTCTTCTTCCTTCGATTGTATTTTATGGCGTTAATAACCGGGCTGCAACGGCTGCGGGATCCTTCACTCCGCTGCGCTATGTTCAGGATCTCGTGGCCTTACTGGCGCGGAAAAAAGGCCCGGGGTGGTTGCAAAAACAAGGGATTGCATCCCTAACCATCTTCTGCAATAAAAATTGCCCGGCGAATCTGAATATTTTTTCCTGCTGGGGCTGACGGGTTTGTGAGGGATGCCATCCCGAACCTTATTTTCTCACTTTCCAAAACACAATGTGGCTGAAGCCTATGCCTCGAATGGATTGGGTAACTTTCTACCTTCTCCGGAAATAATCATTAATAAGCCAGTACCCGAACACAGGATCGAGCAACTCGATTCTTTCGGGTGTAACATCAATGATTTCTTTATTTATAAGAGCCTGTTTAATACGTTGTATATTTGCCGATGTACCCAACCGGTATTTTTCAAGGGTTTCTCTTGCGCTCAAATGCTCTGCCTTTTCTGAAACTGCTTTGAGAAAGTTGATCTGGGTGGTGCTGAGATTGTCTACCTGGTCATAAAACAGCATGCTCAGTTGCCTTACAAGGCCATCAAATGCCTTTTGTACGATTACTGTATCACATTTATCTGTTGTACGCAACCAGGAAAGCTGTGCCAGTTGCTGCACATAATGGGGATGATTATCGGCAAGATCAGTAATGAGCTTTAATGCATTGGCATTTATCTTCTTTTTTGTTTTCCGGAACTGGTTTTGAATGTAGCTGTGCCAATCCTGAGACGGTATTTTTTGCAGAAAAATGATATCGCCAAATTTATAAAAGGGCATGGAATAGTTGCTGAAAACATTCATCATCATATTCTTTTTGCTACCATACAGGCAATATGAAGTGTGCTTATGCAGCTGCCATGACGCTCGCAGCTTCTTTTGAAAATTCAGATGATCTTCAAAGAATGCTATATTCTGAAATTCATCGATGCAAACCACCACCCTGCATTTTTTTTGTTCTGCCAGTTTTTCGGGCAGTTGCAGAATGTCATCGGGTTCTCTTTTTATTTCTTCCCAATCCATGCTCAATTCAAATTCTGTATCGGGTGATGGGCTGAATGTCACTTTGGGTAGAAATCGCCCCAGAAAGTTACGGGTTGTTTTAATGATATCTTCTATTTGCGAAGAGAAAACCCTGAGTGTTTCCCTGGCCAGCAGTTCGTAAAACTGTTCTTCTGTTCGGGCATTGAAAAGATCCAGTATAATAAATTTGATTTTTGGATGGTTGCATTCCGCTGCTGCATGATGAACCAGCGATGACTTGCCCCAGCGACGCGGTGAGATCAGGATGGTATTGGTGCCTGATGTGAAGTTATTTACAATCCTTACAGTTTCATCCTTCCTGTCTGTAAATTCTTTACCTGATGCAATTTTCCCGAAAACAAATGGTGTATCCATATTCAAGTAATTTTATACAAATATAACTAACAATATTGTAACTAACAAAAAAGTAACTAACAAAAGTGTAAGATTTTTATCAGACAGGTAAACAAGACGGCAATGGATAACAGCAGCCCGTAACACCCATCCCTTGCAGGGAGGACAGGGGGGTGGGTTTTTGAGTTAGCCACAAATGGGTCCACGGATTACACGAATCTCCACGAATGTTTTTTTTCTCGCAAAGACGCAGGGACGCAGTTTCTGAAAATCACGGGGTGATTTTCCGGGTACGACTACAGCTCGTGCCCGGAATTGGAAACAGAACCAGGGTGGTTGAAAGAACAAGGGATTGCATCCCTAACCATCTTCTGCAATAAAAATTGCCCGGCGAATCTGAATATTTTTTCCTGCTGGGGCTGGCGGGTTTGTGAGGGATGCCATCCCAATATGCACCAATCCCTAATCACTAATTCTGGCTCTAAATAACCTGTTTAATATATTCAGGAAACAGAGTTATATATTTTGTGTCGGAAGGATTAAAAAGAAAGGGTTCAACGTCTTTTGCCATTTGATCAAGATTGGTTTTGCTGCAAACATCAAGTACTGATTTTTTTAATTCTTCGGGAGTGCTTATTCCGGTTTTTTGCTTTAAATAGTCATAATTGGCATGGGTTTGCCTGAGCAGAAAGATGATGTCATAAAAATCTCTTCCTTTTTTGCGTTTCCGGTTAAGCAATGCAAAAAACTTTTGTGCAAGTAAAATATCAGATGGAGTGATTTTTATCTGTGTAAAAACATCAAACTTGTTAATAATGTGGGCCTCCGGGGTGTAACTGAAGTTATGAGGTTCAGTGTCGAGCTGGATTAGAATTTTCTGTTCAGCATGTCCGGTAAGCCTGTGGTTAAATAAAAGTTTCGGAAATCTAATATAGCAGTGGAATGCATCTCTGAACACATTCTTTATTTCAACCTGGTAACCTTGTTTTTGAAGCTGTTTGCCTATAACCTCAGAGATACCGGCAAAATCATTTACTGATAAATTGAAATTATCAAAATCAAGGTCTTCAGAAAAACGGTTATTGTTGTGAACAATGCGCAAACAAGTCCCGCCCAGAAACGAAAGCTGTTTGCCGAATTCACTCTCAAAAACTATTTCCAGAATTTTATATTGAAGGTACTCTCGTAGAATAAAGTTTTTGAAAGAGTGCAGTTTCTCAGGATAATATTTTGATATCTCATCAATACTGATCATAAACGTGTTTTTTTAAAAGTTCAACAGCCTTTACAAGGTATTTGGCCCCGAACAACAGGGCGTAATTCATCATCTTGTCAAAATCTGCCATTTCTTTTATGATGGAATTGTTTAGTCTTAGTCCTGCCAGATCGTCATAATTCTTTACTTTATGTCTGATGTGAAATGTGTCCAGTAGCGCTTTTTCAGGTGATGCCATTCTCATGGTAAGATCGTTTATACCGATCAGTTTGTAACCCATATAAACAGATGGTTTGATGTTATAGTACCGAAAAGTTCCCAATGTATTTTTAAAGGTCTGTGTTTTTTGTGTTGAGATGGATTGTATGGAAAAAACACCTTCCGGGATAAATCCATAATAACTCAGGGCAGTTTCCAGACTGATGTACGATGGTTGATAGATCTTGTTTGCGACAAAGAATAATTCTGATTCATCAGGAGACAGATCATTGAACCTGTAATAACCATTACGTAATTTGGTGATGTAATTCTTTTTCTGCCAGTTTACAAGGTTCATCTTGTTGAAATCAGGATGAAGCTTTTCAATATCTTTAATTGAAAATACCCTGAATGGGCTAAGCTGGGTTTTAAAGTCCAGGAACTTCATTTTGTTTCTGTTTTTATACAAAAATATATATTTTTAGAAATAAAATGAAAATTTTTTGAAAATTGTATTGATATGCCACGGATGGGTCCACTGATTACACGAATTTTCACGAAGGTTTTATTTCCACGGATGCACGGATGAAAAGTAAGCCACAAAGACACGAATGAAAAATAAAATGACATCCCTCAGCAGCCCGTAGCACCTTTCCCTTTTAGGAAGGGGCAGGGGGGTAGGTCCTTAGGTCAGCCACGGATGGGGTCCACTGATTACACGAATTTTTAC
>JAHYJP010000245.1 GCA_019429055.1 Bacteroidales bacterium | reverse complement strand
AAAGAAAACAGGGGTGCAATTCTGAACCGCGAGCGTGAAGCCATATATCATATTGTAAACCGCTCGGTCCGGATCAAAGCTGCAATCGTACAGGCTGATGAGCTGGAAAGGGGAGAGCGCCGGCTTCTGAATTTTGGCCACACATGGGGCCACGCAGTGGAAAAGGAAAATAAAATCCCCCATGGCCAGGCAGTAAGCATCGGAATGGCCTTTGCCGCCGGATTATCGAAGCACCTGGGCTATCTGAAAGAAAAAGATTATAATGAAATTCTTGCACTTCTCCACGATTATGGCCTGCCTCTCAACACAGAACTGGACAAAAACCGCGTTTTTGATACCCTGCTGAGAGACAAAAAAAAGGAAAAGGGCAAAATGAATTTTGTTTTGCTTAGAAACATCGGAGAGGCTTTTGTAAAAGAGATGGATACAAATGTTATTAAAGATTTTTGCATGTCATTCTGAGCGAAACGCAGCGTAGCTAAGAATCTGTTGAAGTATAAAAAACTTTTAACGGACAACAATAATCATATAATAATCATATTCATCCGCGTCATCCGCGTTCCATAGAAATTGAATCATGACAATAGAAATTACCCCATCAACAGTCAAAGGACAAGTTCAGGCCCCGGCTTCCAAAAGCGTTGCACAAAGGGCCATAGCTATTGCATCGCTTGCAAACGGCACATCTGAGATTTATTATACAGGAAAATCGGATGATGTACAATCAGCAATAAAGGTCTGCAAAGCATTCGGTGCTGAAATTGAAGAGAAAGGGGAGAAACTTACAGTAAAAGGTGGTATTCAAACACCATCTGCTCCATTGAATTGCGGCGAATCGGGTTTGGGTATCCGCATGTTTTCTGCCATTGCATCTATATTGAATGAACCGGTTACTCTTACCGGGGAAGGTTCTCTGAAAGAGCGCCCCATGGATATGATAGAAGCTTCATTGAAAGCTGCAGGAGTGCAATGCGATACGCAAAACGGTATGTTGCCGGTTGTTGTGAATGGTCCCCTGAAAGGTGGCATTGTAAATATTGACGGTTCTGCAAGTTCGCAGGTGCTGACAGGTTTGCTCATTGCCGCACCCTATGCTCTTTCTCCGGTAACTTTCCGAGTAAGCGACCTGAAAAGCCGTCCCTATGTGGATATAACCACCCGCATGATGCAGGATTTTGGCGTTGTGGTTGAAAACAAGGATTATGAAGAATTTGTTGTTCCGGCACCACAGAAATACATTTCCAGGTCTTACCATGTTGAAGGTGACTGGAGTGGCGCTGCTTTTTTACTTGTGGCTGGAGCAATTGCAGGTGAAGTTACGGTTACAAACCTTGATTTTCAATCAGCCCAGGCCGATAAGGAAATCCTTGCAGCTTTGAAAAATTCTGGAGCAGAACTAATTGTGGACAAAGAAAGTATTTTTGTGAAAAAAGCTCCTTTAAGAGCGTTTCGTTTTGATGCTACCCACTGTCCTGATTTGTTTCCACCCCTGGTAGCATTGGCTGCGGCTTCTGATGGAATAAGCCAGATACGGGGTGTATCGCGACTGCGGAGCAAGGAAAGCGACCGTGCTACAGCCCTACAGCAGGAATTTGGGAAACTGGGTCTGTACGTCAGCCTGGAAGGTGATAATATGCTCATCAAGGGCAATTCCCTCACCGGCGGCAGGGTATTTTCGCACAATGACCACCGCATTGCTATGGCTTGTGCCATTGCCGGACTTACCGCCAGCGAACCGGTTATCATTGATAAAGCCGAAGCAGTGAACAAATCCTATCCGGAGTTTTTTGAAGATTTAAGGAAGATAACTGTGAGAAGTTAATAATGGGAAAGTAGGAAAGTAAGAAAGTAAGAAAGTAAGAAAGTAAGAAAGTAAGAAAATAAGGTATTAGAAAATGGGAAAGACAAGTGATTGTGAACATACATCTCGGTTTTTATTTATAATCTTTGCGTCATTGCGTGTTCATTGCGCCTTTGCGTTTCCCAAAAATCAAAAACCAAAAAAATGAATTCATTCGGAACCCTTTTTCGCATCAGCATATTCGGCGAGTCGCACGGAACCGCCATTGGAGTTACCATTGACGGCTGTCCGCCCGGACTTCCCTTATCAGAAGTAGATTTTACCACTGACCTTGAACGCCGCAAACCGGGTGCAAAAGGCACCACTCCCCGCAAGGAAGATGACAGCCCGGAAATCGTTTCGGGATGGTTTCGCGGACATACCACGGGTGCTCCTATGACCATCCTGTTCCGTAATAAAAATATACGTTCAGCCGATTATGATAACCTGGTAAAAACTCCCCGGCCTGGTCACTCGGATTTTGTTGCCTGGAAACGCTTTGGCGGCTTCAACGACCATCGTGGAGGTGGACACTTTTCGGGGCGGCTTACTTTAGCCCTTGTGGCCGCCGGTGTTATAGCTAAAAAACTAATACAACCTGTGGATATCAATGCCAGGCTTATTGCTGCCGGCGGTAATCCGGATATTGAAAAAGCAGTGGAAGAAGCCCTTTCCGCAGGAAATTCGGTGGGTGGTCTCGTAGAATGCAGGACACAAAATATCCCACTGGGTTGGGGCGAGCCGTTTTTTAATTCGGTGGAGTCGGTTATAAGCCATTTGGTTTTTGCTGTGCCTGCTATCAAAGGAATAGAGTTCGGTTCCGGATTTAATGCTGCATCTATGAAAGGAAGCGAACATAATGACCCTATTCTGGATGAAACCGGCAAAACTGCTACCAACAATGCCGGTGGAATTACCGGTGGACTTACCAACGGAAACGAAATGGTATTCCGCGTGGCAGTAAAACCCACCTCCAGTATTGGCATACAGCAGAAAACCTGGAGTATTGAAACCCGAAAAATGGAAACCCTTGAAGTAAAAGGACGACATGATGCCTGTATCGCTCTGCGAGTGCCTGTTGTAATTGAAGCAGTTACTGCCATAGCATTAGCTGATTTGAAGCTTAATTTTGAAAAATCAGGCCCTGTTGATATAGCTTAAAATCAACATATCTATATAACAATATGTGTTTTGTTATTTTCTTTTGAATTGAGTTCAAAAACAGTAATTTTGCACAAAATTTATAAGAAAAATACATTTTATTAAACAGTTATGAGCGAAAATATCGAAAAGATCAAATGTTTGATCATTGGTTCAGGCCCTGCCGGTTACACTTCTGCCATTTATGCTGCAAGGGCCGATTTACACCCAGTAATGTACCAGGGATTACAGCCAGGAGGCCAGCTTACCATTACTACTGACGTAGAAAACTATCCGGGTTATCCTGACGGGGTAACCGGTCCGGAGATGATGGTGGATTTTCAGAAGCAGGCCGAGCGATTCGGAACCGACGTGCGCTGGGGTCTCGCCACTGAAGTTGATTTGAGCAAACGCCCATTCAAGGTTACCATTGATGAAAAGAATGTAGTATTGGCTGAAACACTTATCATTGCCACCGGCGCATCAGCCCGTTGGCTGGGGCTTGAATCTGAGAAAAAATTCAACGGTTTTGGTGTTTCTGCCTGTGCAACATGCGACGGATTTTTCTACAAAGGACAGACTGTTGCTGTAGTGGGTGGTGGTGATACCGCCTGTGAAGAAGCTTCCTATCTTTCCAAGCTCTGTAAAAAGGTTTACTTAATTCACCGTCGCGATGAGTTGCGTGCTTCAAAAGCCATGCAGCACAGGGTAATGAAAGCCGAAAATATTGAAATCGTATGGAACCATGTTCCTAAAGAGATCGTTGGCGACAAAACCGTTAATGGGGTAATACTGGAAAATACCAAAACCGGCGAAGAAAAACGCCTTGATATTGAAGGTTTCTTTGTGGCCATTGGTCATACTCCCAATTCTGACATATTCAAGGGGCAGTTGAAAATGGATGAAAACGGCTACCTGATCACAAAGCCTGATTCAACCGCAACAGATGTTCCGGGTGTATTTGCCTGTGGTGATGTACAGGATCATGTTTACCGCCAGGCTGTTACTGCTGCGGGCACAGGATGTATGGCTGCCATTGAGGCTGAAAGGTTTTTATCAGACCAGGAGTAATTTAATGGTTTATACCAAAGAAGGGTTGATCCCCAAAAGGGATTCAGCCCTTTTTATATGTGTTACTTTCAGATTTTCATATTTCAGTTAGCAAAGTGTTGCCGCCATTTTTCAGGGCTAACAATTATTAAATACTGTAAAACATGAAAAAAATCAACAGGGATTGAAAAAAAAATCTGATATTTGATAAGTATGCACAAAAGATGGGATTAACTGACCCTGTTATAATTTTTCTCGAAAAGTATGGTTTAAATTTAAGCCGGTAAGAGAAACTTAAACGAATTAAAAAAAATTATTCCGGACTGAATGAATGTATTTGCATTATTTTCTTTCATTTCTTTCATTCTGTTTTTTCAGGCAGGTGTTTATTTCCTTTATAAAGA
>JAHYJP010000244.1 GCA_019429055.1 Bacteroidales bacterium | reverse complement strand
CAACCAAAATGGCAAGACTTACGCCTCAAGAACCATAATTTCACGCATTGACGAAACTCCGGAAGATCTTGAATGGTTTGCCCTTGGGGGGAAAGATAATTAGTGTGATTCCCGTTAAGATACTCCGCCTGAGAAAACACTAAAAGAAACTCGAAAAGCTAAGCCCATGAAAAAACATATCATAACTGTTTGTGCTGTGCTGTTTTTCAGCCTCTTCACCACTGCGCTTCAGGCTCAGGTGCTGCGAGAGCTCAGAAACCGCACCATCGAAAGAACCATTGATAAAGTAGTAGACCGCACCGCCGACAAGCTGGCCGAAAAAATGGCAACCGCCATAATGCAGATGCTCGAGCCCAATTTTGAAGCATGGATGCAAGGGACCGGCAACTCCTTTGATCCAGCCCTGCTGCCTGAAACCTACCACTTTCATTATAAATACCGCCTGCAAATAGCCAGCAGAGAAGGCACGGTAGAAATGGAATATTACCTGAATAAAAACAACCCCGGATATTTGGGGGTTCATTTTAATGCGGGGGCCGAAATGTTTATGGTAATGGACAACAACCTGAAAGCAAACATTACTTATTTGAACACCGGAGACACCCCCTTGGCCATGGCCATGGAAGCCAAAGACCTGGGCGCCGATGAGCAGGAACCCATTGATAATTTGGAGGGTTACACCTTTTCTGAACTCCCCGACAAGGAATTCCTGGGTTATACCTGCAAAGGCCGGCTTATTGAAAATGAGGATCATGCATTCATAATTTATATCGCTCCAAACATGCCTGCCAACCTGGGCAATGGCATTACTCCAGGCACCGGGGAGCAGCCGCCCGTCCTGGCCTCCGCAGTCAGTGAATTTGAAAACGGGCTCATGATGCTCTTGGAAATAACCGACAAAAAAAACCAGCGCAGGCAAAACCTGAGCGGGACAATGGAATGCATTGGCTTCGAAGCTTTCGATTATTCCATATCAAACAGCGATTACAGTTTCAGGTAAAAACTCAGCTTTCAGTAGATTGTTTCAACGTTTTTGCTGATAAACAAATAATCGGTTCCCACAAACCCGAGAGATTTTTTCTCTAATTAAACTTTCTGTTTTGTAAGGAACGGGGTTTTATTCTAAACACCCTCACTCCTCCCCTTTCTTTTTACCTCAAAATAAGCAAGTTAAAAAAGGAGTATTTTTTAAATACGCATTTCGATACCTATTTAACTGATCCCGAGATGCTTTTAAACATTCATTTAAGTGGTTATACGTATGTTTAACTAGGTTGATTCACTGAGATATTCAAGCTTTGAATTTAAGGGAATTTGCCCATTGTAATCGGTCATTTTTGTGATTAAATTCATTTTATTAAACATTTTCAACCTTTAATAGAAATTTTTCTTCAAACAAAAAACCAACAGACATGAAACATCTTCGACTTTTAAATCAGTATTTCCTTTTCGTGTTATTGAGCGGATGGTTGCTCTCGGGAGCGGCCATCCGCGCCAATGCACAGGAGGTAAATGACAAATCGAGCATTGAAAACTTCAATACAGTAAATTCCAGGACTTCAATTGATGATCCGGTAATGGAAGGGCCAGGGTTTTATTCGATCAAAATCTCAAGTCCTCAGAACTTAAAAGAATCCATTTATCGGTCAACAGATTTCTCAAAACTCCAGGTCTTAACTGAAGCCCAAACCATTGAGGTAACAAATACCAATGACTCTGGCGAAGGTTCGTTGCGTTGGGCTATAACAGAAGCCAATCAAAGCGATTTCAGGGACGTGATCGTCTTTGACATACCCGGGGCTGGTCCTCACTACATTCAGCCAACGAGCTGGCTTCCAGACATAACAAAACCAATTGTCATTGACGGAACTTCACAGCCAGGATACGCCTTCGCCTCGCCAAAAATCGTGATTGATGGGAGTATTGTACCACCAGGGCCAAGTGGCGTCAATGCCCTATGGCTTAAAGCAGGCTCTAGCGGAAGTTTGTTAAAAGGACTGGTAATAATAAATTATCCGCATGTAAATTTCAGAAATGGTGGTGCAATTGTGGTTGATTCCGACAATAATGTTTTTGAAGCCAACTTCATCGGATTAAGCCCTGATGGAATCACGGCTGCTCCGAACTTAACCGGTATTCAACTGGAGGGGAAAAACAATGTTGTTGGTGGCGATTCTCCAGAAAAAAGAAATGTAATTTCTGGGAACGCAGGAACCGGTATTTCGATCGGAATCAGGGTCGAAGGAGCAACAGGAAATTTTCCGGAAAACAATTTGGTTATTGGCAATTATTTAGGCACCAATACTGCCGGAAACACTGCTGTTCCTAATGTAATTAACATTCAGGTTTTAACAGGTGCAAAAAGCACTACAATAGGTGGGCTTACAGGGAATTTGCGAAATGTTATTTCTGGCGCAACAAACAGAGCAATAATAATTGGATCACCTACCAACGAGAACACAAAAGTTGTCGGAAATTATATTGGAACCAATATTAATGGAACAACTGCAATTCCTAACAATTTTGGAATCCACGTTATTAATGGTGCCGAAAACGTGATGATTGGAGGTGAAGAACCTGGCGCAGGAAATGTAATCTCCGGCAACAATAACTGGGGAATTGGTTTTCAATTTCAAATTCAGGATGGCGAAGTCACTATATATCCTGAAAACCCAGTAACCGGCACCCAGATAAAAGGAAACTTGATTGGAGTGGATGCCTCAGGCATGAACCGATTATCAAATCAAACTGGAATATCTTTCACTAATTACACGGAAAATATTATTATTGGCGGACTCACTGCAGGAGCAAGAAATATTATTTCGGGGAATAATTGGGATGGTATATCAATAGGCGGTGTAGGGGTTTTCAATAATCTTATTACAGGTAATTACATTGGAACGAATTTATCGGGAGATGAGGAAATTTTTAATGAAATTGGAATCGCTGTTCGTTCTTCATTAAATGTAATTGGGGGAGATACCCCAGAAGCCAGGAATATTATTTCCGGAAATTCCTTCGCGGGAATTTTCTTTTCAGGCGTTTCATCAACACAGAATCTAGTTAAAGGAAACTATATCGGGCTCAACGCAGCCGGAACAAATCCAATCCCCAACCAAATAGGAGTTTCTTTTATGTTTGGCTCAAATGGTAATATTGTTGGTGGAGAACTAGTCAGTTCAAGGAATATTATTTCCGGAAACTTAAGTTCAGGTGTTCAGATAAATGGAGCCCCAACAAATAACAACCTGATCCAGAATAACTTTATTGGCACCAATATCTCGGGCACAAGTGCAACTGGAAATAATGCCTTTGGCATTACCATTGAGTTTGCAGTGAACAATCAAATATCAAACAATTTGATTTCAGGAAATGGAACCGTAAGCACTGCTGTTTCCCGGTCGGGAATCAGGCTATTGGGTGCTTCAGGCAATACTATAAAAAGCAACCTTATCGGAACCAACCTTTCTGGCGACCAGGCTATACCCAATCAACAAAATGGTATTTATATCGATGCTGCCTTTGAAAACCATATTGGAGGGCCAAGCCCAGGAGATGGTAATCTTATATCAGGAAACACCGGAACAGCAAACTTCGGAAACGGGATATATATTACCGGTATTGAATCCGTTCAAAACCAAATTTTTGGAAATAAGATTGGCACAGACCTGAGTGGAAATTCAGCCATTTCAAATAGCACGGATGGGATTCTGGTTGCAAATGCGGTTTCAAACCAAATCGGGGGTATAAACCCGGGAGAAGCAAATATAATTTCCGGAAACACCCGTCACGGAATAAGTATTCTGGGAGGGTCTTCTTCACAAAATCAGGTTATCGGTAACAATTTGGGTTTAAAGGCCAATGGCACTGAAAAACTCGGGAATGGATTTGTCGGTATTAACATTACTGGAAATAACAACCTGATAAAAGGCAACACCATTTCCGGGAACAATTCCTATGGAGTTCAGATAAATGTAGCTTCTGCCAGCCTGGGGAATCAAAACCAAATCATCGGAAACTTAATCGGAACCAACACAGAAGGTCAGAATTTAGGCAATAGCAATAACGGAATATATATTGTCGCTGGCTCAAATAATAAAATCGGAGGGATTCTACCCAATGAAGAAAATATTATTGCCTTTAATACCGGGAGCGGCATTCAACTAATAAGTTATCCTTTTACTACCCCACCTATCGACCCGGTTGGTAATGCCATTCTGAGTAATTCCATTTACTCAAACACTCAACTGGGGATCAGGCTTGCAGGGTTAACCATCCCCGCCAACGATGCCGGCGATGCCGATACCGGCCCCAACAAACTTCAGAATTTCCCGGAGATTTCGCAAGCAAGCTACGGTGGCGGACAAATGGAGGTCACCTATTTTGTGCCTTCGGCTCCGGCAAATTCGACCTATCCCATTCGGGTGGAGTTTTTCCGCACCAATACCAACGAGCGGCAAG
>JAHYJP010000243.1 GCA_019429055.1 Bacteroidales bacterium | reverse complement strand
TGTGATGGTTAGTGGATTCTGGGTGAAAGTTTCAGTGTTTGTTTGCCATCCTGCAAATACATAATCATCTGCGGCCACTGCTTCCAGCAAAAATTCAGTACCTGCTTCAAAAGTGTAGGGTTCCTGTAGGATTTCATCATTCACTTTTACGATTACCTGTCCACTTTCTGCAGGTTCAATCAGTATGTCAAGGGTGAAGATTTCAGGACTATCCTTCTGGAAATTGGCAATTAACAGGGCATCGTCACCGGTCATGGTGTATGTAAACTCAAGTGAGTCGCTGATCACAGCCCCGGCCCTGGTCCAGTTTGCAAAGTAGTATTCATCAGCTTCGTTGGACCAGGCTCTAAGCATGATTTGTTCACCTTCCTGATATTCGCCGGCAACGGCAATATTTACAGAGCCCCCATTTTCAGGACTGGCACGCAAACCCAGGTTGTGAAGTTCAACAAACTGATTCATAACCAAATTGGTAATGATGGGCGGGTTCTGATCGAAATAAATGGATGCATTGTTTTGCACAATTGTACCGGGTACGATGGAGTCATTTGCCTTGATCATAAACCTTACATAGCCCTGGCTGGCTTCCAGGTCATTATCGCTGTAGTCGAGGCAAATATCATCAAAAGAGAACTTAAGCGCCACTGCATCTTCCATCTTGATCTGAGTCAGCTTCATAGGATGCGAATGATCGAGAAGGGTAAGTGTATTCAAATCAAGATTGTCATCTATCTCATCAATAACAAAAACATCTTTAGCTGAGAAATTGCCATCATTCTGAAATCTGATCGTGTAGGTAAGCCATTTTTTGTTGATATCTGTGAGATTGATCTCATCGGGTAAGCCGGGAGTTACGAGTTTATCATTGGGATCATAGGAACTGAATATTCTGGGCTTATAAGGTCCGTCACTATATATATCTTTTGGATCAATGTAAGGCGGATCATCGTATACATCATCAGGATCGAGATAGGACGACATATCGCCAAAATCGCCGGTTCGGGGATCCTGTAATTTAGGGATGAGGAAAAGAGTTTTCCCACCGGTTGGACTATCCGGGTCATCCGAGAAATCATTTGATTTCATGGAATAAACTCCGAAAGCCATGGTATTTCCGGTATGCTCGGGTGAGAAAAGCCCGGTTTGAATTTCAATGATGTAAGTTTCCAGGGGCTGAACCAAACCTAAATTAAAATCAATAAAAAGACCATCTTCATTCTCATTCGAATCAGGAACGAGGTCCAGTTCTTCAATGGTATAAAAGTCGGGTCTGATTTCCAGACTCCATTTATGGCTCCTGGGATTGATGGTTAAGGATGAAATGATATGAAATGCTCCGTTGGGAGTTATTCTCCAAACCTTAATATCTTCAATGTCGGGCAATGGAGTAACCGTATCACCGGGTTCACGCAAAAACGTAAACTTCAGCTCCAGATCGGCAAATGATTTGGTAAAAGAGATATTGCCGATAGCTGTCGTAAAACTGTTTTCAAAACCATTCCTGTCAAAGCCCCACAAACCTTCTTTGGCAGATGATTTCACCATTAAAGAATTTATGTTCAATGATTTAAGCATAAAATCATCAACCGCAAAATTGTTTTCGAGATCAGAAACTTCAATCTGCCTTTGCCTTTCCTGAGCTGATACAAGATTGCTTACTGCAGGAAGCGTGATGGTGTATTCTGTGTTTTCACCCATAAAAGTGAAGTAATATTTACCATCAGGATCAGTATAGGTATCAAATCGCTCATCACCTGAAACGATACTTACCTTTTGATTTCCGTATCCTTCACCGGAATCATACTCATTGTTTTCATTTTTATCCAGGAAGACCCGCCCAATAATTCCAAATGTTTCGCCCTCGTTTAGAAAAGGAATAACAGGCTCATCCATTGTCATTTTCAGCCACAGGCCCGAGCCATGTCCCCAAAAGTTTCCTTCCTTATCGAACATCATACCACCGGGCCGGTAAAAACCCACATAAGGAATAACTCCAGAAGTTCCTTCCAGAACGATAACATCAAATACGGGTTCTTCACTGAAAGGATTTTCAATGGTTACAATACGGGCATTGTCATGTGTAAAAAGGTACAACTTACCATTCATATCAGATACTCCACCCACAGGATTCCATAGCTGGTTATAGTCTGCATTGTTATACCTGATAAAATCTCCATTATCCGACAATAATATTCCGCTGCTTGTAATCAGGCACATTTCGCCGTTGGGCAGGGGGAATAGGGTTCTCAGATAACCCATATTGCCCATACCTGTGGGGTAGTTGGTGGTTGTCTGGGTTGAAACATCAAACTTCTTTATGAGAATATCATTGCCTTCCATTCTATAAAACCAGGGATTGCCATTGCTGTCGATATTAAAATCGTACAGATTGCCATAATCTGTTTCGTCGAGCTGATAATTGGCCACAATGGCATTGTTCTTATACACCAGCATTTGCCGTACCGGACGATTGTAAGCATATACCAGGTCTTTATATCGCCTTACTTTGGCAATGCTGTTGCTTTGAGCATTCTGCATGGAATACACAAGCGGTAAGTCAACCTTTTTGGGAGTTGTGCCATTGGAAAAAACAGGTTTATTATCAGCGTCAACAATTAATGAATGGGTACCACCTATATTGTAACGTTTTTTGAAGTTATCTTCACGATCCCAAAATGATATTACCCCATCATCGTAACGGTTAAAAAACCAGACCCCATCTTCTGCCGGATAACCATATTCAAACCGGCGCGAATGATATCCGGAAATGTTTCCGGGTTCATCATCACTGATGCCCTTCCATATCCCATTGTCATAAATCAATCCTTCATACCCTTCATTGGCGGTGGTGGAGTTTGAACTGGTAAGGAAGTAAACCTTATCGTTTATATAAAAAACTGAACCGGGTGAATACACCACCGGAAAACCCTGGTCAGGGAAATACGATAGTGGGAAGAATTCAAAAACAGGCTCACCATCTTCATCAAAAACCAGTTTCCCGAAACCGCTACCGTTGGAAGCAAGTGTCCACACTGTATTATCATCATCAACTGCCACAGCTCTGAAATTATAATTGATATCGGGATTATTAGTTGCAAACTGGTAAGTTTCGACGGTTTCCTCATAAGTATCCATTCTGCTGATCGCACCGTTATACGCAGCACCCGAAGCAATCCATAATTTTCCATTGCCGTCAAACTGCATATCATATACATTGTTAAATGGCAACAGATTGCTGCTATTATAAAGCGTAAAATCGGAAAAATTACTCATATTGATCTTAAACAAACCATAGGCACCCCCCATAAAAAGATATCCATCCTTTATCTGGAACATTTTACCGGTATTTTGCGCATTATTGTTTGAAGAAGGCAAGGCACCCAGATAATTGAGTGAAGTGTCATTATACGAAAACAGGTATTTATTGCTGGATCCGGAAATAGCAAGAATATAGGTAAGGTTGGAGACCGGATCGTAAGTAAAAACTTTTGAATACGCCATCATGGTATTTCCCAGATCATTAATAAAAGGTATTACTTCGTACTGTTTGGTCACCAGGTTCAATAATTGCAAACCTGTCATATTACCATGATAAAAAAGAAGTTTTCCTCCGGGCGTAACCAATGCTTCGCTCATTTGAGGCGCATTGGAGGTGGGAGAATATCGCGGAGCAGTATAAGCCGGAACATTATCCCAACTGCCATCTTCTTTGCGGATGGAAACACCTCCAGACGTAATAAACACTTCATCATTATTAAAATGATTAAAGGCCATTTGACGAATAACCTGTGAGTTCAGACCATAACTTTTTTCCACCACACCGAGGTTACCGGCACGATCGCAAAAGCTTATCTTACCATCGGCTTCGGGTACCACACTATCGCAGGAATTGGGGTAATAGGTAACTTTGGTACCTGTGTGATAGGTTTCCAGAAGGCTTACCTGAGCAAAGGCATAAGCAAGATTAATAAATAAAAATACCATTGAGATAAATGTTTTCATACTCTTTATTTGTTTTTTAGGGCTGAATGATTTTCAAAGATTAGAAATGGTTCTTTAATTAAAACGGAAAATATTACTTCCACTTCCTTAACATAAAATTACTACACACCTGACATTCAGCATATAACACATGTAACAAAGAGTATAACAATTGTAACCGGAAGGAATAACATTTGACGGGCTTTGTATCAGTAATCAGGTGAGCCGGGAGAAATGGGATGAATAGCAAATAGCCAAAAGAGCAACAATACCAATACTTCTTACCTGGGATTATGGTGTTTTTTAAAGTAAATAAATATTGTTGTAAGATTAATATTCATTGAGCTAAATAATATCCTATCTTTATTTACACAAAAAACAGTTAACTCATTACCTCAAATTTCCGGAATTAAAAAGATGAGTTAAAAAACTTTTTCTCTTAATTATGGTTTGATGATTGGCAACAGCATATACCAACCCAAT
>JAHYJP010000242.1 GCA_019429055.1 Bacteroidales bacterium | reverse complement strand
CCCTCTGGTCCTGACGATACAAATATTCCAGTTGGTCAGGATCATTGATACTCTCAATAATTTGCTGTTTCATTATGGCCTGATAGTTTTTACGTTAAGGACAATACCTATAACGGCAGCACCGGCGAAATATTATTGTTAAAGGATCTAGCCGGAAAATGAGAAATTATGTCATCAGGATGGGGAAACCCAAAAACCAACCAGTCAGCATTTTATCTTATGCCTGCATAAATTGAGAAATTGAATGGTGCTAGTTGTATCTTCAACTAAAGGGTAGTGAAAAAGGTCTATATTCCCACTTGGTTGAATAGTGAAATAAAAAGGTTCAACAAAAAACGGATGTTCTTTAAATATAGAATTTCACGGCAACTAATTTGAAGTATTTCATGAATAACTTGCTCCCTCAAAAGATATGCTTTTTTTACCCAGCCATGGATAAGTGACCTTTGGCATATCCTGGGTGGTTTCAAGAATCAGAGGCAAGTTTCTTTTCTTTTTGTATTTTACAATAATCTTCTTTGGGGCGATTTCTATATCAGCAGCATTATAGACAAACTTGTCGTACAAGGTCTGAACAGACAGGTGTGAGTAGCGTTCAAATTCAAGAGCTAAAAGGCGATACAGATTATGAGCCAGGATAGACATAGTCAGATCAAAATCGACTTTTATTACCATGGATGATGACACCAGGTTCAAATGGAAGAAATCGATCTGGGTGGAGATGTTTTTTCCCACTGACCATCTCTGTGCATACTTGCGTATGATGCGTTCAGCAGGCAAATCAAAATCGTTCGTGATAACCACAGCCGGTTTTATCTTTCCATTGCCGGTTATGATTATCTGCCTGACCGGTTCGCCATATCCCCTAAGTTGCTCAGTAGAATCATACACACGCAGGGAACGTGTGGTGTGACCAGCACTGTCCACGCGAATTTGTTTCCATCCGCCAGGGGGAAGACTGTCGATATGATCCAGCATTCGTTTTCCACGCCTTCTTATGGTTATGAACTTGATCCCCTGCTCGTTTAGTTTACTGAGATTCTCATAGCTTGTAAACTTGCTGTCAAAGACCAGATACTCCAGGGGATGATTGCTGGATTTTCGTTTATCGTAATAGAAATCAATAAATTCCAGAACAACGTTGCTTTCATCCTTGTGCATTACATGACTATGCCCGTAATCAACGATACCAGTGTCTGGATCATGAGCCAATACAGCCAGCATGCTCCGAAGAACTTTGCCTCGCTTTCCGGACCAGTTATTCTCCAGATGATCTCCATCTCCCCAATACGGAATGGTCGTAAAGTCGAGGTTTGCTGTGTCATCCAGTAGATTGTATTTCAGCCAGACCTTGTGCAGTTGTTTTAAAAAGTCAAGGTTCATCTTGCTGGTAATACGATCCGAATACGAAGTAAACCAAGCCGTTTTTGGCAGTACATTCAAGCCGGCAAAAAGGCCCAGACCCCGATCCATGCACCAGGTGTCGTCTGAACTGTAGCGCCTGCGATTGGATAATTTCAAGGCCAGGAAACTAAGAATTGACGCTGTCTTACTGATTTGATTGGTCGATGGATAAAGCGACTGCTCTATCAGGGTATCGATCTGGTACAATCTGAGCAGGGGCAAGAAAAGCAGAACACCGGCATTACTACTCTTGAATGATTCTGACTCGAAAGTTAATAATCGAGACTTTTCTGCTGTCAGCTGGATTTCCTCCACCTGATTACGAGCCAGACGGGATCGGCGCGGCAGCCTTCCAAATCCTTCCGCTGTGAGAATGTTGTATATGTTTCTTTCGCTTACACCAAAACCCATGGCGTCAATAGCGACTTTGATTTCAGCAACTGAATGGTACTTCTTGCGTAAAGAAACAATGGCTTCTTTAGCTTCCTGGGTGCTGCTTCCGACTTTTCTTCCCCGCTTGTTCTCCACAAAGAAGAAAGAGCCATCGGGATTCTCCGCAAGTTTCTTTCTGAATGAGGTAATCAGGGATGTCAACGCACGATGGGTATAACCAAACTCTTTGGCCACCTCTTTAGCGGTAACTCCGTCAACATAATACATGCGAAGAGCTTCATATTGCTTATGTGTTGCAAGCGAAGGTTCTAAAAAGAAAAGCGTCGGATCTTTCATCATTACGTGATATTATTGCCGTGATAAAGATCGTAATAATAATTCTAAACATGACTAATCAAGGCGTCAAATTTATTAACATATTGGCATGATGTTGTTTACAACTTTCCTGCTTTAGGAATACCTGCTTGCTAAATGGCTAATATTTTATTATTAGGGCGTGTTAGATTTCAGGTAAGGCAAGGCTAAAAGCTTCTTAATACGCTGTTTATCTGGTAATTAAGTGAAGCATGCAGCCGTATTTCAGAAAGAACTATACGGCCTATTCGGGCTGTGAAAATCTATGTTAAATATTCTGCTAATTGACTTACTTCATTTTCAGAATTGAGTATGCTTTTTTTATCATTAGAGCAACCACACCGGATTATTTGGTGGGATATGTATCGTGTATGATTCCGGATATTCAAATATAGTTTTACCCGATCTCCCTCAAAACAGGCCTGATGCGTATGATGCCGGTCACTGATCCTTGTCCCCGGCAAACTACCGGAACCCAAACATCGCCGGTAAAGCTTCACGGCTATCATGATCAGGTTAATGAAAACCAGGATGTTGGTGATTAAAACAACAGCCAGGTTAGGGGTACGTTATGAGGGTTATTTTTCATCGATTCTATTTTTCAGGTCCATTTGTTCATGGAGTATCCTTGTAATTTCTATCTCGTTTTTATGAATCTCCCGATAGAAAATGATGTGTCTGCCAACTTGAAAACCAAGTATGTTATTGATAATATCTGAGTATTTTTTTCCGACCTTAGGGTTTTTCGCTATCTCATTGAAATTATCAATTAGTGTTTTATAGTATTTGTCTGCTTGCTTTTCAGACCATTTCTCAAGAGTATAGTTCCAAATACCAGTTAGATCATCAACTGCTTTATTTGTTAACTTATACCTTGCCATTCTGTTTTCTTTCGGTTTTTATTTTCAGTAAATGCGAATTTGGATCGAAATTATGAGCAATACCACTATCGATACCCTCTTGAATTGCATCTTTTAGTGCAATCATTCTATTTTCTTCTTCTTCCAAAAGCCTTAATCCAGCTCGGACGACTTCACTGGTATTTTTATATCTTCCCGCTGAGATCTTGCTCTGAATGAACCTGTCAAAATAGGCCCCTAATGTTATTGATGTATTTCTGTTCATGATTTTCAATCTTTTTACAAATATACCAATTATTGGTACAAATTCCAAAAAACAACCGGGGCGAAAAAGAGAACATCTGTTTGCATGCAGCCAGCCGGAGACTGTTTTCCTCGACAGGCATCAAAGGGATAGATAAACTCGGCCCCGCCCCTGTCACCGCACATGGGCTGGAACAGCTGGAGGACCAAGGGCAACCTCGGACTGTGACTATCGAGCTATGAGGAGTTTTTTAATTAAATAAATGCCTTCCGGAAGTTGCGAAGTGCCGATATTTCCAATTAAGCAACCACTTTGCTAGGAAACATATTTCGCTTGACCATAGAAGAATACTCCTCCGGTGTAAGATTAATTACATCCATCGGGATCATAAATTTCCTGAGAGTCTTTATTTCTGAAAACATCGTCATTTTTCCCCTCACCTGAATGTTCTTACCTGCAAAATCAGAGGAGATAATAATCAGGTCGAGATCACTATCCGGCCCCATTGTGTTCGTTAATGCAGATCCAAAAACTGCGATTGAGGCATCATGAAGACCTTCCTCCTTCAGGCAGGACTCAAGAAATCGAACGATGGTATTTATTGCTGCTTGATCCATTGTAAGGTATTTCTTGAAGTATTGAGAATTATTTCCGTATCAACCTGATTAAACTCATTGATCAAATCCTTTAAGTTTTCCGGATAACGTGTCGGAACTGAAATTTTGTTTAAGGCAAATAGAAATTCCTGATCGCCTTCGGTTAAAACTAGCCCAATCCTTTCAACAAAGTAAAGGAGGTTATGAGATTTTGGTGGGTACTCACCGGTTCTTTTATTGAAAAGTCCCTTCAGTCCCTTTTCCAGACAGAGATGACACATAAAAATACAGTAAACATATCGTCCCGACTTAAGCATGTCCTCGGCGACCTCCAAATCATAATCAGCTTGAAAGTACCATTCTGTATATGTCTTGTCGGATTTCATATGACAAATTTACAAAAATTGAATAGATCTCCTATTTTGAAGCTTCTTGTCATCTATCTCAATATTTTCTTTCATCGGTTTTTGTTTATTCTTTTTATTCAAGTTTTTGGTAATCCAAGGTATTTATTTTATCCAACTTAACCCAGGAAGAAAGGCTATTGTCAGGAAGATAATAATCTCGAGGTGACTAATAGCTTTCCCTTCTCCTCAATAATCTATGTTATCCCCCT
>JAHYJP010000241.1 GCA_019429055.1 Bacteroidales bacterium | reverse complement strand
TACAGAGCTGTTTATAGCCCGTCGGCTTTTTGGCGAAAAGGATAACAAAAACCACCTTTCCCGCAGAATCATCCAGATCGCTTTGGCGGGCATAGCTCTGGGGATATCTGTAATGCTTGTCTCTGTAGCCATTGTTACCGGATTTAAAAAAGAAATCAGGGACAAGGTAATCGGGTTTGGATCGCATATTCAAATCGTGAACTACGATTCCAATTATTCCTATGAAACGGCACCCATCCAGGCCAATCAGCCATTCCTGGAAGAACTGTATCCGCTTCCAAATATCCGGACGATAAACAGGTTTGCCACAAAGCCGGGCATTATTAAAACGGATGAGTATATTCAGGGAATAGTCCTGAAAGGAGTTGACCTGAATTACAACTGGGATTTTTTTGCAAAACATCTCAAGAAAGGCCGTATCCCCGAATTTTCAAACGGGGAAAGATCTCCGGAGGCACTTATCTCCTCCAATCTGAGTGATTTGCTCCTGCTGAAAATCGATGATCCCATCTTTATGTATTTTATCAACCAGGATGAGCAGATTCCACGCATCCGGCAATTCAGGATCGCCGGGATTTACAACACCAGCCTGCAGGAATTCGACGATCTTTTTATCATGGGGGATCTCCGTCAAATACAGCATATCAACAACTGGGACTCAACCCTGGTAAGCGGATTTGAAATCTCCCTCCATAACTTCAACCGCCTTGAAGATACAGAATATGAGATTCGCGAAAGAATTGTCAATTACAGCCTGATGACCGGCTCTACACTTCGTCCAATATCCATCGTGCGCAAATATCCTCAGATCTTCGACTGGCTTTCAGTTCTCGATATGAATGTATGGGTAATTTTAGCCTTGATGGTTCTGGTAGCAGGGTTCAACATGATTTCAGCCTTACTTGTTCTTATTCTTGAACGCAGCTCAATGATAGGCGTATTGAAGTCATTGGGCAGCCGCGATAAAAGCCTAAGAAAAATTTTTCTTTACCTTTCCGGATTCCTTGTTTCACGGGGAATGCTTTGGGGCAATATCCTGGGCATTTCATTGCTTGTACTCCAGAAATATCTGCATATCCTGAAACTGGATCCGGCATCCTATTACATGGAGGTGGTTCCTGTTCATATTTCCATCTCAAACATTGTTTTGCTAAATGTCGGGGCAATATCTGTCACCATGGTTATGCTGATTTTTCCTGCATGGTTTGTCAGTAAAATATCGCCCGATAAGTCGATGCGGTTTGACTGATCATTTCAACTCACCATTCATCATGAAAAATAGTGCCGGACTTCCATCTCCATTTTAAATATTTACCGTATGAAGCATTGGCGTACACAAATTGAAGAATTACTAAAAAACTGTTTGCCGGGCGAAAATTCACACCGGAAGATGCTTCCGCCGGAAAGAGAATTGCAAATGCCTTCCGAAAATCAGCAAGCATTGCACAGCGGGGTGATGTTGCTCCTTTTCCCTGATAAAAATGACCTTTACACGTGCCTGATCAAAAGATCCGCATTAATGAAAATACATGCCGGGCAAATCGGTTTGCCGGGCGGCAGGCATGAGAAAATGGATGCATCTCCAAGAGAAACTGCCCTGCGGGAGACAACCGAAGAGATCGGCCTTCCGGCAGAGAAAGTTACCGTCCTGGGTAGCCTCACACCGTTATATGTTTCGGTTAGTAATTAGGGCTTGCTGAAAAACTCAAGCTGCAATTTTAATATTAACACGATTAGCTTCGCTTATTTTGATATTGAAAGAACAATGTCTCACTTCAGGATAAGCAAGTTGGTTTAAGAAAACCTGACAGGCGTTTGCTGAAAAACTTTCCACCAACCTGATAATATGGCACGGGAGTGCCGCCCCGGCCAACTTGACCAGGTTGAGCACCAAAAAGATGCTGGCAATCCACGATTCGCTGGTACCCTTCAACCTGGCTTTTATACGGTCTAACCCGTACGCTGTTTTTGCCTGGCCAAATTTACCTTCAATCGGATTACGCTCTCCCGGTCTTACGTGAACCTGCACTGCCGAAGGCCTTCCAAGTGGCTTGGCGAGCAGCTTGATTCCAAGTCTCTTTAAGTCCCCCCTGTTCACCCTTGTGCAATAGATTTTATCGGCAAGTAACTCACGGGGGTAGAATCCAAATCGTTGTTTGTACTTTTGCACGTATTCCATCATATGGGTTCCCTCATGAAATGCATCCCAGCTAATTTCGTCCAGAAAGGATATACCATCAATGACAGAAACGTGGATTTTTGCGCCAAACTCAACTTTTGCCGTTGTCTTTCCCCGCACAATGGGCCGGACATGTGGCTGGTGAATACTAACGATCCGGTCTTCAACCGAATGCGACTTTGTGTCGTACATCTGTTTTTGTTGCTGATAAACAGCCCGGATTGTCTCAAGATACTTGCGGTCTTTTTCTTTTAGCGGGTTTTCAGGATAAGATTTAATCAAACGATCAGCAGAGTTTATGTTACGGCGTAAAAACCTGAGCTGGCTGCCTATCGCCTTTCGCAGTTCATTGCGGGACTTATTTCTCTTTTGGGCCGTTTTCAAATAACGTCTGCTGGCAACTAAACGGTATGTTCGGGGTTTCTTTTCATGCATCGCCGGATTGTACAGTATATCTATCAACTGCTCCGACTTCTTCCTGGCCGATGATAATAGATCCAGGTCAGTCGGATAGGCAATGTCCTGAGGGCAGGCAGTGGCATCAAATATGACCCGCCCTTTGTTAGCAGTCTCACTATCATCGGTGTGACCGATACCGTTTTCATCATGCCCTTCACCTTTCCCTGTCGCTGAACCTGACTTGGCCGGTTCCATCTTCGTTTTAAGGGCGACAATCCGCTCGTTGATTTCGTTCAGGCAATCCATTCCCAAACGTTTCCGGAATTCAACAAACAAAGATGCATCAAAAGGGGCTTCTGGTGTAAAGGTTGAATAGCCCAGAAAGTACTGCATATACATGTTCTCTGAAATCTGGTCAACGGTTTCCCGGTCATCCAGGTTACAGATATGTTTAATGATTAACGAACCAATAACCAATCGGGGACTAAGGGGAGGCCTGCCTGTATTGCTTATGCCAACATGCTTCAGGTAAAGGTTGCATATTTCATCCCATGGAATAAGGTGGGCCAGCACAACCCAACGGTTATCCTTGTTCAGATGGTGATCAAATGGTGTCTTAAAACAGTCCAGGGTAAGCTGGTTTGGACTGATATAAACGGGCGCAGGTGCACGCTTATTTCGGGTAGTATTCATATTTCCTTGCACTTATTATTGCAAATATCGCGATAAGTATCTTTATATCAAAGAGAAAACTGTTTTTCAGCAGGCAAATTACGACCAGGATTACAGCAAAGATCTGGCTGAATTGCTTCCTCACAACTTTTCAAAAATCACCGCACAACCTACCCTCGGGATCTGAGATGTCTCTCAGAGGTCTCCGAATATTTCAGAGAAACTCTCAGAGCTGGATTAGAGTTTTTGATAAAAACAATACGGGGTTCACCGAATGCTTACTAAAAAGTTTATGGATTCTAAACTTACGCTCAGGGGGTCAGTATAGCCGAATGACATGATCAAAGCAAAATCAGCATAAAAATGGTCGATTCACAGCCCGGATTTGGGGGTGTCAGCATGGTCCGGATTATCCACTTAAATTACTTAATTTATTAGTTTTTAGAGGTTATTATATTTGCGGCAATACTATTCATTGTCCTTTATTCGTTTTTGTATTTCATTTAAATACATATCCTTGATTTCTTTTGAATGAATGGGATTTCCTATAAGTAAAATACTATTTTCTCTGTCTGTCAAAACTGTCTCAAAATGTGACGATTCCTTCATAAATTTATTTTGTTTTAAAAACTCACTTTTCAAATCAAAAAAGAAAGGGTATGGAAAATTTTCTATCTCTCCTTTTTCATGTTTGTATTTAAAAAGCTCAAAATTATTTTTTGAGGTATGAATTAATATTATCGGAATTTTATACTTGTAAAATTCGAGACTTACTCTATTCCATAGTTTAATGTCTTCAAGGCATATAGGACAAGAGGCATTAATATGTGAATAAATTTTGAAATTAGCGTATGAAATTTCTAAGCTATCTGATATATAATTGGATGACGGTGAATATACCGCCAAACTGTCAGGAATCCTTAGTTTTTCGCCAAGACAATTTTCCACTATCAATTTTAACGAAGCTTTTTCCCTTTTTTTCTCAATAGTATTACATGCTACAGTTAAAAATATGCATATAATTAACATTGTCTGTTTAAAAAAATTGTAAAGTTTTAAGTTCATACAGTCTTAGTTAATATCTGATTTTATAAGAAATCCCGAATTGACATCATAGGCATATAATGTTTTATCATCTTTTGAGACCGCAATGCCTTCAATTTGTCTGTCAAAATTTAACTTCCGAATGGGATTTCCATTCCAGTCATAAACATAAATACA
>JAHYJP010000240.1 GCA_019429055.1 Bacteroidales bacterium | reverse complement strand
ACGATAAGATCCAACAGGCATACAAGACCAGGTGGGTAGTACACTGTGAACCTTCCCTGGCAGGAGTTGAACACGTGGTCAAATACCTGGGGCAATACACCCACCGGGTGGCCATTACCAACCAGCGCATCTTGAATATTGCGGACGGAAAAGTGACCTTCATCGCGAAAGATTATCGCGACCGGGCCATTAAAAAGCCTGTTACCCTGGAGGGTGTTGAATTCCTGCGGCGCTTCACCATGCATGTATTGCCGGTGCGGTTTGTGAAAATCAGACGCTTCGGTATTTATAACCACACAGCAATACGTAACCTGAAGTTACAGTTTATACCGGAAGAAAGCCCCGATGTTGATACCCTGATTAAACGTAAGCAGCCACCTGAAACAAACCTGCAACGCTTTCAGCGGATTACTGGCATTGATCCATGCCGGTGCCCGGTGTGTAAAAAAGGCACAATGATAACGGTAAGGGAATTGCCCAGGATCCGTTCACCTTCCTGGCTACTGACTTTTCAGCGTCCGGCCATTTAAGTCGAATCCTTCTGCATCCTGGTGCAGCCGGGAAAGGTATGCCCGGTAACCATAAAAAAATCCGGGAAAAGCATGAATCACGGTATTATGCACCTTGCCAATGACATCGAAAAGCACAAAAACATGCAATACTTCAAATAACCTCCGGTCAGTTCAACCATAAAAATCACAAAAACCTGTCAATAAGTACATAGCTCGTGGCCCGGCGGTTGTAGTTCAACATGGACTCATCGCTCGGTCCCGAGAACTCGGGACAGACCGCTCAGAGTCCTATTTATTATGCGCTGTTGTTCTCAGTATTCATTCATTATTATTCAATCCCTAAATTACTTGCTAGTATGAAAATTTTTCCAGCTTCTTCTTCTAATTCAGCTGATAATTCTAATAGTCTGAAAATTGAAATTACGTCATTCTTATTGTTTTTTTCTTTTTCTAAAATTGTAATAATGCTTCCGTAATTATTACTTGATTTCTTTAAAAGTTCAGAAACTTTTTGAATCTCATTGTTAGTGCTGAATTCTTGCTCAAGATATACTGAATTATCCAGTCTGATTTCCATTAATGTTTCAATGGTTCTTTTAAAGTATTCCTTTTTTGGAGAATTAAAAATACTTGAACCTTCTTTTTTTACCCCCTGAGAAAGCCCTTTAATAGCAAAACTACCTGTTGATGTGGGTCCTAATACTCTCCCAATCATTTCTTCACCAATTCTTTCGAAAATTTTATTCAAGTCAATAGAGATGGAATCTTTTTCAAAAACTGTCATCATATATTTCCAAGGCAATCTATAATTTCTGCTAAATGATGATATAGCATCAATAGCGGAAGATTTATCAATTCTAATACCCTTTTCACCACGGAGTGTAAAATCCTTACCGTGAGTTTCGTAATAGTAAAAATAAGAAGAATCATACCCGACAAACAATACGCTATGTGGAGAGAATGCTTCTTTGGGCGGTTCTTTCCATTCCTTTGGGCGAGGAAAGTATTCGGACTCTATAGCGAACTTCATAGTCATAGCCGAATTCCAAGCAATTCTTACAGGAATATCTTTCGATAGAAAATACTTAATATTATCAACCAACAGGTCTTTATTATCGGTAATCTGGTACTTTCTTTCTAGTCCTAAAAATTTTCCTGCGAGAATGAAGCCAGGTTCAGGGTCGCTATAGGGTGTAAACATCCCTGCGCCTTTAACATAAGTAGCACCATAAGTGTAACCTAGAAGAAACGAGTAGAAGTCAAGGGGTTTATCAGTAATCCCATTTTTTTCAGCAACCATTTGCAATGTTGAAGACTGGCATAAATGATTCTTTTGGTAGCAGTACCAAGTAATATTTTCTATGAAGTATTCGCTTGGTAGGGATTTATATACTGAATCTAATTGAGATGGTTGGTAGATTTCCTGAAAATATTTCTCTACAAATGCTTTCTCATTAAAACAAGAAGAGCAAGAAAAAATACCAGAAACTAATAGGATAAATATGAATATTTTAAAAGTTTTCATATAGCAAGTTATTTTGTTATATACTTGTCATTCATACAATTGCGCATAACGGTAAATTGGTCGAGTAGGCCGAGGGAACTTCCCCCTCAGCCTCTCACAGAACCGGACTTGAACCTCTCAGCTCATACGGCTCTTGTTATACAAATCTATGCGTTTGTTCAGTAAAACCCTAATCGCCAATGATAAAACAAACCAGGGAACTGTGCCCTTACTCGTTCTAACCAATCATGCGCCCGGTTTAAACTCGTTTTGTAACGCTTGTACCGTTTCCGTGCCCACATAACCAGCCTACGCTTTAGCAGTTGAAAGACTGGATTCAATGCTGACAACCTGAACTTCCCATAGTAGTTCACCCAACCCCGGATATAAGGCTCCAGAAATTGAGCGACACCTACTATGCTTTTATGTGTCAGGTAGACAATGTCCAACTCTTTCATCTTTTCTGCAATGCGCTTCTTTGAACTTATGCTGATAGCACAGTCAAAACCGAGAAACAATTTGCCTGTAATCTTCGACATCGTTGTGCGTGGCTGAAACGAATATCCAAAAAAAATCAAATTTTAACCTTGGATATTTTCCTTGTCTCCTGTAATCTTTACAGTAAACAATCTTTGTTTTCTCGGGATGTAGTTCCAATCCACAATTCAGCATTCGATTGTGCAAACTTTGAAGAACATATTCCGCTTATCGTTGACTCTTACAGTGCAGTATGGCATCATCGGCATAGCGCACATACTTTACTGTAGAATGGTTTTGCTCCAACCACTTATCCATGGCATAATGCAGAAACAAATTTGCAAGCAAAGGACTGATTACGCCACCTTGCGGTGTGCCTTTGCCAGTTTTGTACACCATATCACCACTGATTTTCTGCACAGGGGCAGTCAACCAACGTGTAATGTACATCTTAACCCATTTCTCACTAACATGTTTATCAATGGCAAGCAACAGCTTCTGGTGGTTAATGTTATCAAAGAATCCTTTGATGTCCAAGTCGATAACCCAGTCATTCTGACGACAGTTTTCCCGTACCGCTGACAATGCCTGATGGGCATTCTTTCCCGGTCGGTAACCATACGAACAGCGACTGAATATCTTCTCAAAACGGGGTTCCAGATAATCTTTAACAACCATCTGTGCCACCCTGTCGCTGATTGTTGGAATTCCAAGACTACGGGTTTTGCCGTTTTTCTTGGGTATCTCAACTTCTTTGACCGGTGGCGGAAAATAACTGCCAGATGCAAGCCTGTTCCATAGTTTATACAGGTGTCTCGACCTGCTGGCATTATATTCTTCCATGCTAACCTGATCTATACCTGCACTTCCATGGTTGGAACGCACTTTCTTGTAAGCAAGCCAAACTTGTTCCTTGCTTACCGGTACCGATTTTGTCTCATTCCATAAAGTCATCCTCTTTGAGAGTTGTTTCATGTTATGATACTGTATAACTTGCCCCCTTCGCTCCACTCCCATTACAGGAGTTTCATTACTACTACGGGGCAATCCGTCCCTGCATGGCACTTCAGTTTCGAGCCTCTGGGGTGTACCCATTGTGCTCTTCCTTTTACATTGCCATACAGGTTCCCGAGTTCCGCAACTAAGCCCGGATAAAGTTCATGCCGCCTGTATGACGTCCATCGTATAACCAGTAATCAGGTTTCCGTTATACTAATCACTGTATCACATACTCTACAGCTTTTGATGGAGGGTAGCGCACTTCTCGACACCTCATCAGCGGTTCACTTTCGTTCATCTCCTTTATCCATACCTGACCATACTCATGGTATAGCCTTTTCCTAAACGCTCAGCACCATGGCTCTTTACCACAGCACCTTTAGGTGGTTTGACACCTCCTCCTGCAAGGCGATGCCGGTGGGTCATCCGTAAAACTGAATTCCACCATCTCAATTACAGCATGCAGAACATTTTACTGCCGATGTTCTGCTTCTCGGCACACTAAGTGCCGTAAGGGATTGCGGGTGATTTCCTGTCAAGTTACACGAAAAGTTAAAGCGGACTTCTGACCTTCGCATACCTCTGAAACCCTTATGGCATTTACACTTTGTTGAACTAAATCCGCCTTCGCGGATAGCATTATTAAAAGTACCCGATTCTTTCTATACTTCGAAATTATTCACCACTAAAATTTCAAATTATGAGAAAGAAATCGGGTTTTACCATTGTGGAGCAAGCCATCACGCTTGTTCCTGGGTTTGCAAACGTTGTCCGTAAGCTGGACCAACAGGTTACCTTACGCGGTCAGAGTAAGAGCACATTGCAGAACTACATTCGTCGCATTGCCCTGTTTGTCCTTCATTTTGAAAAGCTGCCCGAGCAGATCGACCCGGAAGAGATCAACGAATACCTGGTTGCCCTGGCCCGCGATCCAAAGTCACCCTCACGAAGCAGTTTTAAACACATGGTTTACGGACTGCGCTATTATTACCGGTTGCTTGGAATGAATAAGAACGCTA
>JAHYJP010000239.1 GCA_019429055.1 Bacteroidales bacterium | reverse complement strand
ACGGGCTGCTTGTTTTTTAAGGCCGTATCTGTGATGCTTCGCAGGATTAGGAAGTTATTAACTCCTTTCCAGGATTTGAACTGTCCGGACACCTTCTGTTTGACTTTCACATTACGTATAGCCTGTTCACTGCCATTGTTGTCAGGCGGTACCTTTGGATGGTACAAGAATGTCAGGATGTAATCTTTGTACTTGAGCATTCTCTTCTGGAAGGATACAAGTTCCTTATGGTTCTGATCTATCCTGGATGCCAGCAGGCGATCCAGTCTCTTTTCCAGATCTGTTCTCTTTAGAAGAGGTTGATAGTAATCCCCGGGATTCAATTGTTTTTTCAGTTCAAGACCATCAAGGATAAATTTTGTAAACCTGATGGGCCATCGGTGCTGGTATCTTTCTTCCAGATATTTCAGTTCCCTGAGCAAGTGAGCAGTACAAAGTTGATGTGTCTGCACCCCGGTTTGAAAATGACTTCTCCAGCAATCATGCACCAGGACAGTATCTGCAAAACCTGTGGGGAAGCTGTCTTCGATGGTTTTGTATCCACGATTATCTGTACCAGTCAGCCAGGTGAACCGAGCATTCTGCCATGTCCATACCCAGATTTTCTTACCGTTGAGTCTGCCTCCGGTTTCATCACTTCCCACTACCGGGCTGTTCATAACCTGCTCCCAAATCTTTTTGTACCAGGGATGGGCTTTGTCACACAGACGGTTCAACAGGTAATGAATACCTCCCTCGCTGACAGGAACAGAAAATATATCCCGGAAAATCTCTTGCATCCTCTTAAATGGAATGTATTGCCTGGAATGAAAATACCCCGTAAGGCTTTCGATCATGGGACCGTAACTAATCGGTGCAGTAATACCGTTTGGAAAATCAGAAGTAGTTACATGTCCGCAACTGCACTGTTTCTTGTATATCCTATGTTCAGTGATAACTGGTTTTATAGGAGGAATGTCGACTTCTTGTCTGCGTGCTACAAATTCTCCGGTAACAGAACCAATATCTTTGCCACAACATTCACAGTAGTCTGGCGTATGTTCAATGGTCTGATCCGGATCAGTAGTCATCTCAAGGGTGGTACCCTCATGTCCTTTTTGCCCACCGGGCTTACGTCCGGTTTTCTTCCGAAGGCTCTTGCTCTTGAAAGCTCTGTTCTCATCTTTCGAGGGTGGAATAGAACTGTTATTGCTATTCTTAGGATGTTCGTATTTTGCCAGCTTATCTTTCAAAATATCATTTTCTCGTTGTAGCAAATTGGCTTTCTCTTCAAACAGACCAGCTTTCTTTTTCCACAGCTCAGCATTCCTTTTAAACTGTTCAGCATTCCTCTCAATCACTTTGCTTTTCTGTTCAAGTTGGTCGAACTTCTGTTCAAGTTGAATTAGTTTGCTTACAACATTCAGTAATTCTTCGTATGTAGGTATTTTTGACAAAAATATTTTTTGTCAAAATTCTTCCCCACAATCCTGTTTTCCAAACATTTCTCATGCTTGTTACAATTCATTTTTCAACAACCGTTGATAAAACTGCGTTTTCTTGAATCTCAACTCGGAAACGTCCCTTCTTTACCATATATTTGTTGATAATCAGTTAATAAATACACCCCAAAATTTGACTTTTAGGTGCCGACTGATTAGTTACAACTTTTCAATTACTCCATTTCTCCAAGGTTCAGAAGGGGGTATAAAGATGGGAGTTACTCCTTGTGATAGAGCCAGACGAAGTACAATGCCAAGACTTCTGGGATGACGATTACTTCCTCTAAATGCTAGTTCATTATCCATTTGAAGATAATCGGGTTTGCCATAAGTCGTCCAAAAGCGCACTATAGACCTGGCTATCGTTATGGATCTTTTATCCCTAATCGGATAAATACCAACATGGTGATTTCCAATATCAATTATGTTCTGAAAATAAAATCTGACACCTCCGGTAAGGTATCTGGGGCCCACCAGATCCATCTGTTGAACAAGAGTGAAATGGCTCGGATACTCTATACCCTTTCTTTGTTCTATGCTACTGGTGTGGATCAGGTTGTTTCGCTTCAATATCCTGTTAATTGTCGATATTGAAGGTGATTTAAGACCCATACGCTCTATCTCATACAAGATGCTTAACGCCCCTGTTTGAGAATAGCGTTGGCCTGATAGGGTCTTTCTCACATTGATTACCAGATCCTCTTGATTTGTGGAAGTTCTATTAGGCACTTGCTTTGGTAAAGTCGATTCGGATTTATACCAATCATCTCCACCTTTGGTGCGATAACGAGTAATCCATTTATGTACCCATTGTCGAGACCGAGCAAGCTTCTGAGCAATGTCAGATATTGAGAAGCCGCTTAGATATAGTTCCACAGCCTGTTTTCTGAGAATAATTTCGTCTTCCATAATAATTGTTTTTATGGAGACGAATTAACAATATTTCAAAGTCCCTATGTTTGTATTTCAATGAACAAAGTGCATAAGCTAAAGAGTATTATTTTTAGAGTTTCGAACGACTTTAACAATAAACTCAATAACTTATGCAAAAGCAAAATAACACTTTAAATTTTGAAGGCCAAAACATTTATGTTGGATTTGATGCCCATTTAAAAAGCTGGCAAGTAACTGTTTTAACAGAGCACATGAACTATAAAACCTTTATTATGCCTCCAAGGCCAGAAGTTTTAAGCAATTACCTGAATGAAAATTTTCCTAACGGGATTTACCATTCAGCATATGAAGCTGGGTTTAGCGGACTTTGGGCGCATTACCAGTTAAAGGCATTGGGAGTTAACAACATAGTGGTTAATCCGGCTGACATACCCACAACACAAAAAGAGAAAGTGCAGAAAGAGGATAAAAGGGACCGTAGAAAAATAGCCAGATCATTGCGTAGTGGTGACCTGACCCCAATCTATGTTCCTTCGGAAAGTACACTTGATGATCGATCATTAGTTCGTGCGAGGTCAATGCTTGTTGGGGATCTGACCAGGTTTAAACAACGCATCAAGTCATTCTTGTATTTCTACGGCATTACTTTCCCTCCTGAATTTGAGCGCAGAAGCACACATTGGTCAGCCCGTTTTATGAAATGGCTCGAAAGCATACCTATGAAAGAGCAGTCCGGTCGACAGGCATTGGACACATTGATTGAGGAGGCCAGAAATCAACGTAAGCTGTTGTTGGAAGTCACCAAGATGATTAAAAAATTATCCGAAGGGTGAAAGTATAGTGAACAGATAAAACTTCTCCGAAGCATCCCTGTGATAGGATTGACAAATTCAATGATCATACTTACCGAAGTGGAAAACATTAAACGCTTTGCTAAAGATGAAAAATTTGCATCTTATGTGGGACTGATCCCTACATCGCATTCAAGTGGGGATAAAGAAAAGATAGGAGAGATCACGTTCCGTTCACATAATTTCCTGCGCAGAGCATTTATCGAGAGTGCCTGGATAGCCGTGCGATTTGACCCCGCATTGCTTTTGGCATACCAAAATTTGTGTAAGCGAATGGAACCTAATGATGCCATCGTCAGAATAGCTAAAAAATTGCTTAACCGGGTGTACTTTGTGTTGAAAAACAACAAAATGTATGAATATCGCAAAACGATTTAATACCTGTAAAAACAACTGTATCATTTAAAGTGACCGTTATAGCGTTCTTGCAGCAAGTCTGCTTTCAAAGAATACGGCGCTTTACTTATAAAAACTGAAAAAGGAAACTGTAGCTTACAAATGTCTACTTATAGAAGGTTCTTTTTATAAGGTATTTTGGGAAAATGTATCTTCGATGGTTCGCCCACAGTCCGCCTTCGGCGGCATTATTGGGTTTTTTTAGCCATCAAGGGATTCCTGTATCCAGCAAAAAGGGAAGAGCCCT
Source organism: Bacteroidales bacterium (assembly GCA_019429055.1). Classification (GTDB taxonomy): domain Bacteria; phylum Bacteroidota; class Bacteroidia; order Bacteroidales; family UBA7960; genus SKVR01. The sequence continues at coordinate 771 of JAHYJP010000239.1, read as the reverse complement.
TAGACCCTTCCCCGATACAGTGTATCCGTAAAGCTTATTGCTGACAGGTTGCCCCCCGGCAGAGCCTGTTTCCTCTTGGGCTTTACAAAATTAAAGGTACAGGAATAATTTGGAAGTTCTCTAAAATAATGCTCTGGAAAATTAGGTTTACAACATAGAAGAACGTTATAACAACCCCTAAGTTACAACTTTTTCTTTTTCAATTGACCTCATTTTCGATTCAAAAAATTCAGTTGAAAAAAGAAAAACCAGCCCGATTTAACAGAGCTTTGCATTTTAACCGCTTAGGCAAAGGCTCAATACAAAACCCTACTGATATATGTTTTTTCCGTATCTTTGTATCAGAAAATTTAATATTATTAATGGATTGGTTTGTATGCAGAAATTGAAGTTCACTAATTATTTCCTGCATACCAGGCAACGGCCCGACAGAAAGGATATTAAGATGCAGTGGATTGAACAGGTGTACCGGTTCCCCGAGCATCAAGAGATCCAGACCGATGGAAGAAAAAGAATGTGGGGATACATTAAAGAAGCAGATAAATATTTACGCATTGTGATACTTGAGGATAACAAGACCATTCACAATGCTTTCTTTGACAGGGATTTTAAAAAAAACTGATATGAAAATTACATATTTTAAAGATACCGACACGCTACTGGTTAATTTTAATGACAATGAAATTGATCATACTAAGGATCTGAATGAAAACGTACTGGTGGAACTGGACAAAAACGGAGCGGTGGTCTCCATGACCATTGAACATGCAC
>JAHYJP010000021.1 GCA_019429055.1 Bacteroidales bacterium | reverse complement strand
GGTTCAAAAGTAAGTCCCCATAGTTTATTGGCCAACATAAAGTTGCCCTGCTTTACATTTTCAATGGTAAAATAGGGCTTAACCTCATCGTCGTCCAGGTCATATTTTTCATTTCTGATTTTTTCAGCATAATACCACCAATCCCATGCTTCCAGGTCAAAACCGCCACCTTCACGATCAATGATAGCCTGCATCTCCCTTTTTTCAGCTTTTGCACGGTTAAGGGCAGGTTCCCATACTCTGTAAAGAAAGTCATATACATTTTGCGGATTTTCAGCCATCTGAATATCTGTAAAATATCTGGCATAGTTGTCGTAACCCAGCATTTCTGACATTTGCCGGCGCAACATCATCAACTCAATAAAAAGTTCTTTGTTATCATTGTCGTTATCATTATCGCCGCGGTTTACATATCCCATGAGCATTTCTTTTCTCAGATCGCGGTTTTCGGCATATTGAAGGAATGGCACACGGCTGGGGAAAGCGGTTGTAAATACCCATTTGCCCTCTTCGCCAACTCTTGCGGCTTCTTCAGCAGCTGCTTCTATTACATGCGACGGTAATCCTGCCAGATCGGCTTCATCCTCAACGACAATCCGGAAAGCATTGTTTTCTGCCAAAAGGTTTTCGCCGAGCTGGAGCGAAACCATCGACATTCTCTCGGTGAGCTTTTTAAACTCTTCTCTTTTGTCTTCCGGAAGAGCAGCACCTCCCCTTTCAAAATCCTGGTACATTTTCTCAACCACAATCATCTGCTCGCGATCGAGTCCGAGATTTTCACGGTTATTGTAAACCACCTGAATACGCCCAAACAGATCTTCATTCAACCGAATGTTATTATAATGAGCCGTAAGCATCGGAGTGGTTTCACGGGCTATTTCCTGCAAACGGGGATTGGTTTCAGCACCACGCAAACCTCCAAAAACAGGACTTATTCTGCGCAATAATCCACCGGCCTGGTCGTAAGCCACGATGGTATTTTCAAAAGTGGGTTCATCGGGATTGTTAACAATAGCGTCAATTTCAGCCTGATGCTGGCGTATTCCTTCCTCATAGGCAGGAATGTAATGCTCTTCATCAATCAGGTGAAATGGCGGAGCACCAAACGGAGTATCCCATTCTACGAAAAAGGGATTCTCTTCGGTAGTTTTACATGCATTCAATATCATGCTCATTGTAAAAAAAATTAAAAGGAATCTTTTCATTTTGTTGATATTTGGTTAGAATTTTAAGATAATTATAAAATGTTAGTTGGCTTAAAGGGCTAATTTTCATTAATCAGCTTTCAAATATACATGAATTGTGGGTTTTGCGCTTATAATAAGCAGCTTTTTTATGAGTATTTCTGAACAAATTGTAAGTGAAATTATATTTGCCGGAAAACAAATCAGATACTGATAAAAATCCCATATAAATTCTTGGCTAATAAAAAACTATATAGTATCTTTGCAAGCTTGAAAACAGACCCAAATACAATAGTTGTTGATATTCAAACTTATTCATTATCATGTACATTAGTCAGGAAGTAAAAAAAGACATTTTTAAAAACTACGGTAAATCGGAAACCGATACCGGTTCTGCAGAAAGCCAGATAGCACTTTTTACCCATCGCGTTAAGCATCTTACAGAGCATCTCAAGAAGAATAAAAAAGATAAAGGCACTCAAAGAGCTCTTATCAACCTGGTAGGTAAAAGAAGAAGATTGCTTGATTACCTGAAACAAACAGAAATTAACAGGTATCGCGAAATCATTAAGAAATTGAACTTGAGAAAATAATTTTTCTCTTAATCAAAAAAGGGCAATTAAAAAATTAATTGCCTTTTTTTATAACTCAGGAGACAAAACCTACTTCGAATTAAACACTCCTATGTAAAATTCATTCCGCGTTTCCCCTGAACAACTGACAATACAGCCTGTTAATAATACAGCAAAACAAAATAAATTACTTAATACTCATCTGCCAAAGAACAAAGTCGCACTAATTTAAATGACTAAGATTTGTCTGAAGACAAGATGAAAGAATTGATGAAATCAAATTAAAAGAAGAATTATGACGAACACGAAATTAGGAATCCAGAAGAACATTGAAATGGGTAACGGACAAACCATTACCCTCGAAACCGGCAAATTGGCCAAACAGGCAGACGGTGCAATCGTATTGCGCACAGGCAACACTATGTTGCTTGCCACAGTGGTATCAAGAAAAGAAGCATCAGAAAATCAGGACTTTTTCCCCCTTTCTGTTGATTATCAGGAGAAATATGCAGCGGCAGGACGTTTCCCCGGTGGTTTTTTCAAAAGAGAAGCCAGACCCTCTGAATATGAAATTATTATATCACGATTGGTTGACAGAGCACTGCGCCCCATGTTTCCCGACGGATATAAAAACGAAACCCAGGTTTTGATCTCACTCATTTCCGCAGAGAAAAATATTTTACCCGACGCACTTGCAGGACTTGCAGCTTCGGCAGCCATTATGGTATCCGATATTCCTTTCAACGGACCCATTTCCGAAGTAAGAGTAGCCAGGATCAACGGCGAATTCAAGGTAAACCCCACCATTTCAGATCTTGAAAATGCTGATATTGAAATGATCATTGCCGGTACCCTCGATAATATAGTGATGGTAGAAGGAGAGATGAAAGAAGTAGCTGAAAAAGATATGCTCGAAGCTATCAAAGTTGCCCACGATGCAATTAAACTGCAATGCCAGGCCCAGATAGAACTTGCTGAGCAGGTGGAAAAGGCAAAAGTAAAACGCGAAATTGAACCTGAAGCAGAAGACGCTGAACTGCTCGAAAAAATGCGTTCAGAGCTTTACCAGAAAATATATGATACTGCACGTGCTATCATCTCCAATAAACATGAAAGATTTGATGCTTTCAGGGCTATTCGTGATGAATTCATGGAAAGTTTCAGCGAAGAAGAACTTGCAGAAAAAGAAAAACTGGTTAAAACCTATTTCCATGACCTTGAAAAAGAAGCAGTAAGAGAAATGGTTGTTAACGAGCATATTCGTCTCGATGGCCGTAAACCCGACGAAATACGCCCTATCTGGACAGAAGTAAACTACCTGCCGATGGCACACGGTTCAGCTGTTTTTACCCGTGGTGAAACACAATCATTAACCACCGTTACCCTGGGAACCAAAATGGACGAGCAGATTCTTGATGGTGCTGTGGTAGAAGGAAAAAGCAAATTTATGTTGCACTACAACTTTCCTCCTTTCTGTACCGGTGAAGCCAAATTCCTGCGTGGTACAAGCCGCCGGGAAATAGGTCACGGAAACCTTGCACTGCGAGCTCTTAAGCCCGTTTTGCCTAATGGAAATGACAATCCTTATACTATTCGTGTTGTTTCCGATATTCTTGAATCTAACGGTTCATCGTCTATGGCTACCGTATGCGCCGGCACAATGGCTCTTATGGATGCAGGGATAAAAATTACCAAACCCGTATCCGGTATTGCCATGGGATTGATTGCCAATCCTGAAACCGGAAAATACGCAGTGCTTTCTGATATTTTAGGTGATGAAGACCACCTGGGCGACATGGACTTTAAAGTTACAGGTACCCGCGATGGTATTACCGCCTGCCAGATGGATATTAAGATTGAAGGACTGAGCTTTGAATTACTCGAAAAAGCTCTTGACCAGGCTAAAACCGGCAGATTACATATTCTTGATGAAATGCAGAAAACCATTTCTGAACCACGCGAGGACTACAAATCGCATGTTCCCAGAATAGTGAAAATGTCCATCCCCAAAGAATTCATTGGTGCTATCATCGGACCCGGAGGTAAGGTGATCCAGGAAATGCAGAAAGAAAGCGGATGTACTATCGTTATTGAAGAAATCGGTGATTATGGTGTGATTGATATTGTTTCTGACGATAAAGAATCTATCGATTTTGTGATCAACAAAATCAAAAATATCACTGCTGTTCCCGAAATCGGTGAAGTTTATACAGGTACTGTAAAAAGTGTTGTTCCATTCGGTGTATTTGTTGAGATCATACCAGGTAAAGAAGGTCTGCTCCACATTTCCGAGATTGATTGGAAACGCCTTGAAACCATTGAGGAAAGTAACATAAAGGCTGGTGATATCATTGATGTGAAACTTCTGGATGTGGACAAGAAGACAGGCAAACTCAAACTTTCGCGCAAAGCATTGCTGCCCAGAGACAAAGCAGATTCTGATGACAGCGGCCGCGAAGAAAGAAGAGATAACCGACGCGATGACCGTCGTGACGGAAGGCGCGACGACAGACGCGACGACAGAAGAAACCGCAGATCATAATCTTGCAAAACAACATTAATACAAAACCGCATGGACAATATAATGACAGTCCATGCGGTTTTTTTATTGTATTATTGCTAAGGATGAAAAGCAGCTAATCAGAAATTCTTGTTAATTTTGACTTTCATTAAATCTGTTAAACCCATCTTTTAATTTTCAAATTTTATGGCACACCTCGTAGCCCCGTCACTTCTGGCCGCAAACTTTCTGAACCTGGAAAAAGATATTAGAATGGTTAATGAAAGTCAGGCCGATTGGTTTCATGTAGATGTAATGGATGGACACTTTGTGCCCAATATCAGCTTCGGATTTTCCATCATTTCACAGATCAAATCCATAGCCGGCAAGCCACTGGATGTGCATTTAATGATCTCCGATCCGGATAAGTATATTGAAGAGTTTAAAAAAAGTGGTGCTGACCATCTTACTGTACATTACGAAACATGTCCCCATCTTCACAGAAGCATTCATTCGATCAAAGAAAACGAAATGAAAGCCGGTGTGGTCATCAATCCACACAACCCGGTAAGCCTGTTAAGTGATATTGTTGCAGATGTGGATATTGTGCTGATTATGTCGGTAAATCCCGGATTTGGCGGCCAAAGATTCATTTCTTCAACCTACCGGAGAATCTCAGAACTGAAGGAACTGCTAATCAGAAAAAACAGCAACGCCCTTATTGAGGTTGACGGTGGTGTGGATACAGCCAATGCACAAAAACTGGTGGAAGCCGGTGCTGATATCCTGGTTGCAGGCAGTTTTGTATTTGGTTCAGAAGATCCGGCAAGAACCATTGAGCAACTCAAAAACTTTTAGTAAAGAATTATGCAGAAATTCAAATCCCTGATAACAATAATTACCCTTGTTTTTTCAATCGCTGCCTGCGGAATAATAAGTTCTGACAATCCCTGCAGGAAACACGTTGAAAAGAAGGTTATGGTTGATTTACTTACAGAAGTATTTCTTCTGGAAGCCCATGTCAGCCATCAGCAAACAATGACCAATATAAGGGACTCGTTAACCCACCTGTATGGCGGTTTGTTTCAGAAATACGAAGTTACTGCTGATGAATTCGAGAAGGCATTTGAATGCTATATGCTCGACAGGGATCTAATGAACAGTGTACTCGACGAAGTGCTAAGCAATATAAGCATCGCCAGGAGCAAAGCCGATGAAAAAAAAGAGGCAGAATCTGACGACCTGCCTCCCGAAAATCAATAGAATTTCTATTCGTTTAATCAAGGTGTGTAAAATCTTCCGGTAAAGTTTTCAAGTGTTGCGCCATCATTGGTAGAATAGCTGAAGTTAATCTGACCGTTGCTATAAGTGCCACTTCCCTTAATTTCGATGGTATCGTCACAAATCAATTGTGTGGGAATGGTCATATTGTTGCCGGTTATCAAAGCCCTAGCTCTCTCAGAGTTTCCCTGCAAATTAAAGTTTTGAATTAGGATTTCTGCTGAATTTGCCGGATTTCGTGAGATTATCACCTGGTAATTCCATCCACCGCCCGAAATGCTTCCTTCTTCTTCACACCTCCAGGTGCCCAGAAATTTATCTACAGGATCTCCAAAAGGATCATCGATGTCTTCATCAATACATGATACAAAGGAGAATAGAAATCCGAAAAGGATTATAAGCAGGAGTTTTGAGTTTCTTTTCATGGCAGTATGCTTTTCAATTATATTTTCAGATGTTTAGGAAAACTTCTTTTTGCTTTCTGTTTCTGAAAATAACAAATACCAAACCAATTTACACCAGATTATCTAAAATCTGATCATCTGCAAAATTGGGAAGTGTAACTTTAAGCAGGGGTTCCTTTTCCATGGCGCGTTTGATGGCAAATATGGCTTCATCATTTCTTGCCCAGCTTCTGCGGGCGATACCGTTATTTACATCCCAGTGTAGCATGGATCGTAATCTGCGGTCAGCATCTTCGCTGCCATCGAGTAACATTCCGAATCCTCCGTTGATTACTTCTCCCCAGCCTACTCCGCCACCATTGTGGATGGAAACCCAGGTGGCACCGCGGAAACTATCGCCAATAACATTGTGTATGGCCATATCAGAAGTAAATTGCGATCCGTCGTAGATATTGGATGTTTCTCTGTATGGAGAATCAGTACCTGAAACATCATGATGGTCGCGACCCAGAATAACCGGTGCAGAGATTTTTCCTTCTTTTATAGCTTTATTAAATGCTGCTGCTATACGAATACGGCCTTCTGCATCGGCATAAAGAATACGTGCCTGTGAACCTACAACCAGCTTATTTTCTTCCGCCTGGCGGATCCATAAAAGATTATCGGCAAGTTGTTGTCTGATCTGTTCCGGGGCATCCTTCATCATTTCTTCAAGCACATCTCCGGCAATTTTATCGGTAACTTTTAAATCTTCGGGATCGGAAGAAGCACACACCCAGCGGAAAGGACCAAACCCGTAATCGAAACACATAGGACCCATAATGTCCTGCACATAAGACGGATACTTATATTTGCCATCATCTTTAAAGATATCAGCTCCTGCCCTGCCGGCTTCCAGCAGGAAGGCGTTGCCATAATCCCAGAAATACATGCCACGGGCGGTAAGCTCATTCACCGCATTTACATGTCTTTTTAACGACTCCTGCACTTTTCCCTTAAACTGTTCAGGATCATTGGCCATCATTTCGTTGGCTTCATCAAAACTCAACCCCACAGGGTAATATCCACCGGCCCAGGGATTGTGCAATGAGGTCTGGTCAGAACCCAGTTCAACCATAACATTTTGCTTAACAAAAGCTTCCCACAAATCAACCACATTGCCCTGGTAGGCAATGGAAACTGCTTCTTTGTTAACTTTAGCCTGCTTTACCCTTTCCACGATCTTTTCAAGATCATCATAAACTTCATCTACCCAACCCTGCGAATGTCTGATATGGGTAGCCTTGGGATTTACTTCGGCAATCACACATACAGCCCCTGCGATTACTGCAGCCTTGGGTTGCGCACCTGACATACCGCCCAAACCACTGGTAACAAATAACTTTCCTGCAAGTCCATGTTCACCCGAACTAAACTTCCTTCCGGCATTGAGCACGGTAATGGTAGTACCATGCACAATTCCCTGGGGCCCGATATACATAAATGAGCCGGCAGTCATTTGGCCATACTGAGTTACTCCTAAAGCATTAAACCGCTCCCAGTCATCAGGTTTGGAGTAATTGGGAATCATCATACCATTGGTAACCACTACCCTGGGTGCATCTTTATGGGATGGAAACAGGCCCATGGGATGTCCGGAATACAGAACCAGTGTTTGCTCGTCCGTCATTTCAGCCAGGTATTTCATCGTGAGAAGATACTGGGCCCAGTTCTGGAAAACCGCACCATTTCCACCATAAGTTATAAGTTCGTGCGGGTGCTGAGCCACGGCATGATCCAGGTTGTTGCTAAGCATGAGCATGATTGCTGCCGCTTGTTTTGACCGGTGCGGAAAATCATCATACTTTCGTGCATAAATTTTATAATCCGGACGAAACCGGTGCATGTAAATACGGCCGTATTCTTTCAGTTCCCTGGCAAATTCCGTCGCCAGCAATTCATGGTGACGGGAAGGGAAATAACGTAAAGCATTTTTCAGCGCCAGCTTCTTTTCTTCCCGGGTAAGAATATCTTTTCTTTTGGGCGCATGATTTAATGTGGGATCCCACGGTTTAGGATTGGGAAGTTCATCTGGTATTCCCTGCAATATCTTTTGACGAAATTCTTCCAGACTGATTTGTTTTTCCATTTTGACAGCTTAATATTTCGGGTGATTTTTAAAAATTTCCGGTCACTGAGGCTGTCGAAGTGACCTTTCAGACATGGTCGTTTCGACAAGCTCAACGGCCAACTCAACGACCAATCTTTCTGGTCACTGAGCCCGCCGAAGTGACAACCCCAGACAGGTCGTTTCGACAAGCTCAACGACCAACTTAACGACCAGCTCAGGGACCGGTAAAATTACAAATATTTTCAGGACTAATATTCCTAAATTTTCAGGATTTACAACGGTTTTAGCGGCAATCTTCCACTTCATCCACATCGAAAACCACAAAATCCCACTGGAAGTTTTCTTTCTCCACATCGTCAAGCTTCACACCTTCCATAGAAAACCTTAAACCGGCAAGTCCACCCCTGCGACTCTGGCCTTTCTGTAAACATAACTCATAAGTTTCACTTTCATAAACCAATAAACCATCAATATAGAAGCCCACGGAATAAGTCCAGTTAACTGCTGATTCATTTTGATTTGTTACCCTGATATTCAGAGCTGCATCACTTTCCCGGTCAAATACCGATGCCCGTTGCCAGCGATACATGATTTCCATGTTTTCTTCATTGTCAAATTCGGTATAGCCGCGCTGGGCTTCTGCGGTAATAGATACCAGAGAAATAAAAATTACTGCCAGGAAATAATTAATTAAAGTTTTCATGATAAAAGAATTTAAATGATTTTAATTATTTCAGGGATGACATCTCTATTTTAAGCCTTATTTATCGTTTGTTACTCTGATAAGAGATGTCATCCCTTGTGTATTATCCAAAATTTTTCAGAGATGGCATCCCTTCTTTAAGCTTTCAGTATCGTTTAATTTTCTGACAAGGGATGCCATCCCTTGTGCATTTTCTACAAATGCTTAAGCTTAAAACGAAAATGTTCTTCAATTTCATGCTCACCGGCAAAAGGCTGAGACAATAAAATTTCTGCGGCCGGGTAAAACTCTTCCATATTCCGGCAAACTTTGATTTTGTCAAAATATTGCATACCATCTACAAATAACCCGCTCATATAATACCAAATGGCTTTCAGAAACCCCAATTGCCTGACCGGATTTGACATTCGCCGGGGAGTAACCTGCAAGAGTTCGTTATAAAAGTCCTTTACCCGGGTTCTTTTTTCCCTTTCCGACAACTCTATTCCTTTCATTTGTGATGCAAGAAAAGGATTAATCAATGCCCCGCGTCCTATCATCCATGAATTAATTCCGGGAAAACGTTTCTGCAATTGTCTGTATCTTCCGGCATGAAAAATATCACCGTTATAAGCAACAGGAATTTTACTTTCCTTCAGTACATTCTCAAATCCATCCAGATTCACATCACCACTGTAAAGTTGAGTCCCTATCCGGGGGTGAATAATAAGCTCATGAATGGGATACTGATTGAAAATATGTATCAGTCCCGGCAATTCTTCGTTTGATTTATAACCCAACCTGGTTTTTATGGATAGTTGCAGTGGAATTTCAGGCATAATCCGGTCAAGCATTTCCCTTATCTCATCCTTGTAAGGCAGGATACCGCAACCCCGCTTCTTATTGGCAAGGCGCGAAAACGGACATCCCATATTCCAGTTTATATGGGTGTAGCCTTCACCTCTCAGGAACTTTGATGCAGCCATTATTTCAACCGGATCGTTGCTCAGCAACTGTGGGACCGTTTCAATAACATTATCTTCCATAGGAACCATATCCCTGAACTTGACCGGGTTTAACTTTTCCGGATGCACACCTGAAACAAAGGGTGTATAAACACAATCCAGTCCGGGGAAATGCCGTGCCCAGGCATTTCTGTAATCTCTGCTGGTAATACCCTGAAAGGGCGCAAGTGAAATCCGGATTGACATTAAAGTGGGTTTATTGAATTAAATTGCAAAATTACAATTCTGACAGCATTTTCGCGGTGTTAAAGTAAAATGGTTAATTTTATCTTTTGAAAACAGGGAAGATAATCCCTGAAGAGTGATTTCCGGTTGTTGAGCCTGTCGAAACGATAACCGTTGAGCAAATTAGCATACGCTTCGACAGGCTCAGCGTCCAGTTTATTAAAACTATTTCAGAAAGCACTGGTAAGAATCTTACAGAACAACATATATGCGCACGGAAAAAGATTTCATCGGAGAACTTATCATGCCTGAAGAGGCACTTTATGGCATTCATGCACTGCGGGCTTCCAGAAACTTCAGCAACAAAAGTACTTTTCCGGAGGAATGGTACCGGGCTATTGGACAGGTGAAACAGGCTTGTTATCAAACGGCCATCACTTTCATTCAGGCTGCCGGGCAAAAACACCCTGAAAAATCCCTCCCCGCCGGTTGCAAAAACCCTGATCTGATAAAATTACTTGAAGAAACTGCATCAGAAGTGGCACGTGGCGAATATTTTGAGCATTTTATTGTACCTGCGGTTCAGGGTGGTGCGGGTACTGCCATAAACATGAATGTAAATGAGATCATTGCCAATGCAAGCCTGATCAAAGCCGGACATAAACCCGGACAATATGAGTACATCGATCCGTTTATTCATTCCAATATTTTTCAATCTACAAATGATGTTATTCCTACCGCCCTGAAAATAGCTCTCATGAAACAGCTTAATCTACTTGAGCAGAATATCAATGAGTTGCGGTCGGCATTTGAAAAACACGAAAGCGCCAATAACAGTAGTCTGCGTGTTGCATATACACAAATGCAGCAGGCATTACCTTCATCGTTTGGCATGCTGTTCAGCGCTTATTCCGATGCACTTTCGCGTGACTGGTGGAGGGTTTCAAAGTGTTTTGAAAGGATAAAGGTGGTAAATCTTGGCGGGGGGGCTACCGGAACCGGGATGGCCATTCCCAGGTATTTTATTATGGAAGTGGTTCATAAATTGCGCAATATTACCCAGCTACCCATCACACGAAGTGAAAACCATACCGATACCACGCAGAATCTGGATTCATTTGTGGAAGTTCACGCCATCATGAAGGCACATGCGGTAAATCTGGAAAAAATTGCTTCGGACTTGCGCCTTCTGGGCTCCGATATCATGGGTCATTATGAGATAAAGCTTCCGCAGAAACAAACCGGAAGCAGTATTATGCCCGGCAAGGTGAATCCTGTAATCAACGAGTTTGTCATTAGCTGTGTCCATAAGGTGTATGCCAATGATATGCTCGTCAGTAACCTTTGCGGACAAGGAGTCCTGGAACTGAATGCCTATCTTCCCATTATCGGAAACGCCATGCTGGAGAGCCTGCATTTGCTCATAAAAGCCGACGAAAGCATGCTTCACAACCTGCTGGCCGGTCTGCAGATCCAATCGCATACTGCCCATGAAAAGCTGATGCACAGTCCGGCCATAACCACAGCATTGTTGCCACTTATTGGTTATGAAAAAGCATCGGAACTGGCCCAACTTATGAAAACCGAAAAAATAAACATAACCCTGGCCAACGAAAAGCTTGGTATTCTGGAACCCGAAAAGCTGGAAAAAGCCCTGCTCCCTGAGAATTTACTGAAACTGGGGTATTCGTTGAGTGATTTGTAGGGGGAGTTGGGTTATTAGGTTATTTGGGTTATTAAGTTAGTGGGAAAATGAGAAATTAAGTAATTAGTTCGTGAATTGACCTTGTCAAGCTTATATTCGACCGGGCTCACGGCTTTTAACCATATAAGGCATATAAGGTTGTAAAAGGCATATAAGAAAACAAGGAAATAGTAAATTTGCAAATGATAAACTCTCTTAATCTCTGCGTCTCCCTGTCTCAGCGGTTACCATAAATCAAAAATCAATTCTGAATGTCCAAAGGAAAAGAAAACAAACCCCACATAGGCATATTTGGCCGGCGCAATAATGGGAAAAGCTCATTTATCAATGCCATTTCAGGCCAGGATATCGCCATCGTATCGGATGTGGCCGGTACTACCACCGACCCGGTAAAAAAATCCATGGAGATATCCGGTATCGGACCGGTGATACTGGTTGATACGGCAGGAATTGATGATGAAGGAGAACTGGGACAAAAGCGTATTGCCCGATCACTGGCTGCCCTGAAAACCGTTGACCTTGCCGTGCTTATTATCACGCATAACAACTTCGGAAATTTTGAAGAAAACCTTATCAGTGACTTCCGGGATTATGACATTCCTTTTATCATTCTGCATAACAAATCGGACATTGAGCCATTAAGCCTGCGAAACCGCGAACTGCTTTCCGAAACCTATAAAGCACCTTTGCTTGATTTTTCTTCCCTGCAGCCTGAGAATAAAGAACAGGTGATCCAGGTGATGCGCGATACCATCCCTCCCACAGCATACAAAAAGGCAAGCCTGCTTGGCGATTTACTCTCATACGGCAATCTGGTATTACTTATAACACCCATAGATATTGAAGCACCCGAAGGCCGGCTCATTCTGCCGCAGGTGCAGGCCATCAGGGATATTCTGGACAATGATTGTGTATGTGTGGTAGTAAAAGAAAAGGAAGTGGATTCATTGATGCGGGTTCTCAACCCCCGCCCCAGTCTTGTCATTACTGACAGCCAGGTTTTTCTGAAGGCGGATGCGTCTATTCCGCCGGATATCCCGCTCACCAGCTTCAGCATTATGCTGGCCAGGCATAAAGGAGATTTTGAAAACTATGTAAAAGGTACCCCGAAAATATCTGAACTCAAAGATGGCGACAGAATACTGCTTCTGGAAAGCTGCACACACCATGTAGCGTGCGATGATATTGGCCGGATAAAAATACCTCGCTGGATGAACAGCTATACCGGTAAAAAGCTGGAATACGACGTGGTTGCCGGTCTGAGCAACTTGCCACGGCCTATTAAAGATTACGCACTGGTTGTACAATGCGGTGGATGCGTTATTACACATAAGCAAATCATTTCGCGTCTCAAACCTGCTATTGACGCCGACGTGCCGGTAACCAATTACGGAATGGCTATTGCCTGGATGCATGGTATCTTTAAAAGAGCTGTTGCTCCCTTCATCAAAACCGATGCAAATGCCGAAGATTATTTGTAATTTTGTACCGCAATGCCTATTAATACTAAACAATTGAAAATCAAAAGAAAGACAAACCATTCTGCTGAATAGTTTTCTTTTTAGCTTATATTCAAAAAATGACAAAACCCCTGGAGCAAATACTTTCGCAGGATTCTTTCAATAAAAATGACCTTGTTACCCTGCTCAATGCCGACGAACAGCAAAGGCAACTCATTTTTGCCAAAGCAGCAGAAATCAAAGAAAAATATGTGGGAAAGAAAGTCTTTTACCGCGGACTGATTGAGTTTTCTAATCTTTGCGGGAAGAACTGCTATTACTGTGGCATAAGGGCCGGTAATAAAAATGCACACCGTTATGAAGTCACTCCCGAAGAAGTAATGGAAGCTGCCAGATATGCATGGGAAAATAAGTTCGGTAGCATCGTAATCCAGGCCGGTGAACGAAGCGATAAAAATTTTGTGCGGCGCATTTCAGAAGTGCTGAAGCAAATCCGTGAAATGAGCAAAGGAGAGCTTGGTATCACATTGTCCCTTGGTGAGCAAACCGAAAAAACCTATCGTGAGTGGTTTGAAAGCGGTGCACACCGGTACCTTTTGCGCATAGAAGTTTCCAATCCTGAACTCTACGGTAAATATCATCCCAATGATAAAAAACATGATTATCAGAAACGCATCGAAAGCCTGCAACTCCTGAGGAAAGTAGGCTACCAGGTAGGAACCGGTGTAATGATTGGTCTGCCATTTCAAACCACGGAAGACCTGGCTGATGACCTGATCTTTTTCCGTGATTTTGATATCGATATGGTGGGAATGGGTCCTTATATTGAACATGAACATACGCCAATGTATCAGTACAAAGACCAGTTGATGTCAAAAATTGACAGGTTTTATCTCAGTCTGAAAATGGTCGCCGTTTTAAGGATCATGATGAAAGACATTAATATTGCCGCCACCACGGCCATGCAGGCCATCGACCCCCTCGGTCGTGAAAAAGCCATAAAGGTTGGTGCAAATATCATCATGCCCAACCTTACACCTACCAGCTATCGCGAGGACTATCTCCTTTACGAAGATAAACCCTGCACCGACGAAGATGCGGAAGAATGTAAAAGATGCCTTGAAGCCCGCATCCATATGGCCGGTGGCGAAATCGGCTACGGCGAATGGGGCGATTCGAAGCATTTCAGGAAAAGAAAAGGTGAGAACTGAGTCCATTGAGCTCCAACCCGAACCTTATCCGGTATTAAGACTCCGAAAACCCGATCCCAGAAAAAAGAATTCTTATCTGAAAAGATTGTATAAAAATTTTTAACGCGAAGAACCAGATAAAATCACAGTGTCTTTTTACCCACCTGCCTTCTTCGCCTTATACCCTTCTTTGGTAAGAATTTCCAGCACCTTATCGCGCAGGTCACCCTGCAATAGTATTTCACCATCTTTCACAGAACCTCCCACACCACATTTGGCTTTTAACGTTTTGCCAAGGCTTTCCATATCCTCATCAGAACCCACAAAACCTGTTATTAAAGTAGCAATTTTGCCGCCCCTACCCTTTTTACTCAAATGAATTTTAAGGTTTTGCTGTTGAGGTGGAAGGGTCTCCTGCTGTTCTTCAGGTAAACTGAAATCTAAATCTCTGTTGGTTGAATAGACTATGTTGCCAAGTGTCTTTTTAATCTTCTTTGCCATGACATTTAATTTTCTTGAAGTTCAGGGTACAATTACATTCAAAGATAGTGGATTTACTTTTACATGAATCGTGTTCTCAGTATCAACAGGGTCGCCGTCAATATGCAAAGGAACCCCGGCAGGTTTATGTAAAATCACTTCGTTGGTTTTGAAATACTCAGCGTAGTGGGTTTTATTCAGAAGCCTGGAGACCAGCATAGTTCCCATAACAGGTGCTTCAAACAAAGGTACTTTTGAAATAATACAGACATCTATCAAACCATCATCTGTTCTGGCATCCGGGGCAATAACGGCATTGTTTCCAAACTGATTGGAATTGGCAAAGCATACCATCAAAGCTTTCCTTTTAATCGTTTTACCATCAAATTCCAGAATATAATTCTGCGATTCATAAGTAAGATATTCCTGAAGAACAATCCTGAAGTACGACCAGAAACCTCTTCTCTTAACTTTGGAAAACTCAACTGCTACTTTTGCATCAAACCCAACACCTGCCAGATTGCATCCAAAGTTTTCGTTTAGGGTGAAAGTATCAATTTTTTTGATTTGAAAAGCTTTAATGTTTTCAATGGCTTTACCAAGGTTGAAAGGGATATGCAGAAAATGCGCCAGTCCGTTTCCCGACCCGGTTGGAATAATACCCAAGGCTGTATTTGTGTTTACCAATCCTCTGGCTACTTCATTTACCGAACCATCTCCACCGGCAACAATCACTGCATCAAAACCTTTTTTTGCAGCCTCCTGTGAGAGCTCAGTTCCATGTCCGGGGTAACCGGTAAATTTTACCGCATAATCCAGATCAGAATCATTCAGCTTTTCCTTTAAAAGCTGCCTGATTCTATCTTTGTTGCTTATTCCGGATATCGGGTTTATCAGGATGAGAATGCTTTTTTTCACGCAAATATATTTTACCCTGAATAAAAAACCGGGATAATCAAAAGATTTCCCGGTATTTATTAGTTTTTTGTCAGGTATTATACTGCAGTGTCACCTGCTACACGCATGGCCATAATGTCGCGGTCAAACAGGTAAAGGTTGCCATCGCCCAGTAAGTCAAGTTTATCCAGTAAGCCTTGTACAGATGATTCTTCTTCGAGCTGCTCATCTACAAACCACTGAATCCAGTTCTGTGTAGTAAAGTCTTTTTCTTCAAGACAAATACCTACAATGTTATTGATAGATTTTGTAACCATCTGCTCGTGCTCAAGAGAAGCTTCAAAAGCCTGTTTTACGCCCTTGAACTCTCTTGGTGGCTGATCAATTTTGGGAACCACTGCATGTCCGCCTCTTTCGTTTATATACTTGATAAATTTGAGCATATGTTGGATTTCTTCCATATGCTGGGCATAAAACCAGTTGGAAATTCCTTCAAGACCTTTGCTGTCAGCCCAGGATGCCATGGCCAGATAAAGCTGCGCTGCATATCCTTCCTTTTCAACCTGCTCGTTCAATACCTTCTCCAGTTTTTTTGTTAACATATCTGTAGGTTTTAATAATTAGTAATTCAATTTTCTACCACAAAGTTAGCAAATATTCTGTGGAGAAACAGTAGATAACAGATAAAATTACCTGTTATCAAAATAAGGGAAAAACAGAAAAAACTGAGATATTATCTGTTGAGTGCCTCTGCACCACCCACAATCTCCACAATTTCGTTGGTAATGGATGATTGCCTCACTTTGTTGTAAGTAATCGTGAGGTTTTTAAGCAGTTCGGTGGCATTATCGGTGGCTTTATGCATGGCTGTCATTCTTGCCCCCTGCTCGCTGGTAAAGGAGTCCAGCAAAATACGGTACATATAGGTTTGAATTACCTTGGGTACCAACTCCTCCATCAGTTCTTTGCGAGATGGTTCTATTATATAGGAAGGAGCTTCACTTTCAGAACCATTTACATCAGGAGCATCCGGAATATACATTGGCAGGTATTGCTCTGTGATCAGATTATAGACCGCTGCATTTTTGAATTTGTTGTAAACTACATCAATCTTTTGAAATGTATTATTCTCAATCAGATCCATTGCTTTCCTGGCAAGTGAAAATGCACTTTCAAAATTAACTTGATCTATAAGTTCATTATGGACTTCAAGGATCTCGTAATTACTTTTCCTGAAAAATTCTTCGGCTTTTTTTCCGATAATCCACAGTTTAACGTTAAATCCCTGATCTTTCAGTTTTCTCAGATGGATTACTGTGCCTTTTAGCAAGTGTGCATTAAAGTTGCCACAGAGTCCCTTGTTTGAAGAAACAATGATAACCAGCACATCATTAACAGGTTTTTGCTGGCAAAGCACATTCTTTTCTTCAGGTTTAAGAGTCTGATTGATATTATCAAGTGTGATCCTGAGTTGCTTCTCATAGGGCACAAGGTTTGTAATTCCATTTTGCCCTTTACGCAATTTAGAAGCAGAAACCATCTTCATGGCACTGGTGATCTGCCTTGTTGACTTGATGGATGCAATCCTTACCCTAACTTCTTTCAGGTTGGCCATAATGAATATACCTTGCTGTTAAATAATTTTTTCTGCAGGAGCAAATTCAGAAACAATCTTGAGTGCGGCTTTTTCAAGTTCGATTGATATTTCATCGTTAAACTCTCCGGCCTTCAACTGGTCAAGTAAATCTCTGTGTTTTTCATCAAGATATTTCAGGAATTTTTCTTCGAAAACCGATATCTGTTTAATTTCAAGTTTTCTCAGCAAACCCTTGGTGCCACAAAATACCAGGGCAATCTGCTTTTCGACCGGAACAGGTTTAAACTGACCTTGTTTCAATAATTCCACGTTCCGGGAGCCTTTGTCAAGAATAGATTTTGTGGTGGCATCAAGATCAGAACCAAATTTGGAAAAAGCTTCCAGTTCGCGATACTGGGCCTGATCAAGTTTAAGAGTACCTGCAATTTTTTTCATGGATTTGATCTGGGCATTACCCCCTACCCTTGACACGGATATTCCCACATTGATGGCAGGTCTTATACCCGAGTTGAACAGACTTGATTCGAGAAAGATCTGTCCGTCCGTAATAGAAATAACATTTGTTGGAATATAAGCTGAAACGTCACCAGCCTGTGTTTCAATAATAGGCAATGCAGTAAGTGAGCCCCCTCCTTTTACTTTTCCCTTCAGGGAATCAGGAATATCATTCATCTGAGCAGCAATTTCATCTGATTCAATGATTTTGGCAGCTCTTTCCAGAAGACGGCTGTGCAGATAAAACACATCACCCGGATAGGCTTCTCTTCCAGGGGGTCTTCTTAATAAGAGCGAAACTTCACGATAGGAAACAGCCTGTTTGGAAAGGTCATCAAAGATAACCAGCGCATGCCGGCCTGTATCTCTGAAAAATTCTCCAATGGAAGCTCCGGCAAATGGTGCAAAAAACTGCATGGCGGCAGGGTCACTGGCATTGGCAGTAACGATGACAGTGTATTCCATTGCGCCATATTTTTCAAGTATCGACATGATATTGGCTACGGTTGAACCCTTTTGGCCCACAGCAACATAAACACAAAAAACAGGATCTCCCTTTTCAAAAAATTCTCTCTGGTTGATAATGGTATCGAGGGCAATCGCACTTTTTCCGGTCTGGCGATCGCCGATGATCAGCTCTCGCTGACCCCTTCCAATGGGAATCATGGAGTCAATGGCTTTAATACCGGTTTGAAGCGGATTTTTTACCGGTTGCCTGAAAATAACTCCGGGAGCTTTTCTTTCAAGTGGCATATCCAGCAATTCACCTTTTACAGGACCTTTTCCGTCGATGGGTTCGCCAAGTGTATTAACAACACGGCCAAGCAAACCTTCACCAACCTTGATAGAAGCAATTCTTTTAGTTCTTTTAACCAGGTGACCCTCTTTAACGTTGTGGGCTTCACCTAATAGTACAACACCCACGTTGTCTTCTTCCAGATTAAGAACCACTCCCTGCAGGTCTGAGTCATCAAAGCTCACGAGCTCGCCACTTTTGACATTGGTAAGACCATAGATACGGGCAATACCATCTCCGATCTGCAAAACGGATCCTGTTTCTTCAAGTTCGGTTTCCATTGAGAAACCTGACATCTCCCTACGTAAAATTGCAGATATCTCTGCGGGTTTTATTTCTGCCATAATAATATTTTTACAGATGCTCTGATAGAAATTTCAAAATCAATGATTTCTTTCTAAAGTTCTATCAAATGTTTTTTCAGTTTCGCAAGTTTTGTTTTTACACTGGCATCGTATTGCACATCTCCTATCCTAAGTATAAAGCCTCCGATAATCTCAGGATCAATGATTTTGTTAAATTCAATCCGGCTTCTGGAGGTAAGCTGATGTGAAATTTCCAGTGCTTTTTTATTAAGTGTTTCGTCAATCGTACCGGCAGTAATTAGTGTTACGGTCTCTATATCGAGTCTTTGCTTGTATATTTTTTCGAATTCATAGGCAATTCCTTCAATAAGCGAAGCCCTTTTTTTCCGGGCAATGATATTGAGATAACGAAGGCTTACGTCGTGAATCTTACCTTTAAAAATTGCATTGATGATATTGAGTTTTTTGCTGATTCTTACAATAGGACTTTTCAGAACTGTTTTGAGTTCCTTGCTTTCCTCAAAAGTATTATGCACAAGCTTCATATCTGCAAAGGCCTGTTCAGAGAAATTATTTTCCTCTGCCAGCCCAAGCAGTGCTTTTGCATAACGATTTGCTACCCGGAGGTTTCTCATAATTTCAGTTGAAAATCCGTTTATGCTAATTTAGCTGAATATCTTCAAGTAATTTTTCAACATATTGGTTGTTTTTCCCAACATCGCTGAATTCATCCTGCAGCACCCTTCGGGTCATATCTACAGTAAGATTAACAATTTGCTTCCTTATTTCTCTTTCTGCAGCTTTTCTTTCAGCATGAATACTGTTTTTGGCAGCTTCAATAATTTTTGATGCTTCTTCCCTTGCCTGTTGCTGGGCCTTATTAATAACTATTTCGCCCTCTCTTTTTGCCTGTTGTAAGAGTTCATCAGCCTTTTCTCTGGCTTGTACCAGTAATTTTTCCTTTGTAGTATCTAGCTCGGCAAGTTCTCGTTGTATTCTTTTGCTGTCGCGTATTGATCCGGCAATATAGGCTTCTCTTTCTTTTATGGTAGAGAGGATGGGTCTCCAGGCAAACTTGCGCAAAATAAACAGCACAAGTCCGAAGGATAATGTCATCCAGAAAATCAGGCCAATTCCGGGAGTTACCAGTTCCATAGGTATGTGGTTTTAATTAATAAATATTTGCCAAAACCTGCCACTCACCTGTTAACTTGTCTCTGAAAACAAGGTTGAGTTGCTTTCTGAGTCAAAAGGATGAGTTTCAAATACTCCTTGAATTTTAAACAAAGAGTACCAGCAAGCAGACTACTATGGCGAAGAATGTTGCACCTTCAATAAGTGCTGACGCTACAATCATTGATGAACGAAGGTCATTGGCAGCTTCGGGCTGACGAGCAATTGATTCAAGTGCAGCCTTGCCGATTTTACCAATACCCCATGCAGCCCCAAATACAGCAGCTGCTGCAGCAAGCGCTGCTCCCATTTTCATCCATTGCATGGCCACTTCCATGCTTGCTTGCAATAATACATCTGATAACAACATAAGTTTTAATTTTAAGTGATACTTAGTTTAATTCCAATAGAATATTTGTTTTTAATGATGTTCGTCAGGTACAGCCATACCAAAAAATATGGCACTGAAAAATGTAAATACGTATGCCTGTATAAATGCCACCAGCAATTCCAGGAAGTTCATAAAAATGATAAAGATTACCGAAAGGGGCGAAATGGCAAATCCCAAAGCTGTTCCGGATGCTCCCAAAACAAAAATAAGACTTACGAAACCCAGAATGATCATGTGCCCGGCAGTAATGTTGGCAAAAAGCCTTAAAGTAAGTACAACAGGTTTAACAAATATACCAACCAACTCAATTATCGGCATAAGTGGTATGGGAAATTTTAACCACACAGGCACACCCGGAGTATTAAAAATATGTTTCCAGTATTCTTTATTGGCAAATAAATGCAGTGTCATGAATGTAAAAAGAGATAGGGTTAATGTTACACTTATACTTCCAGTAACATTGGCTCCGCCCGGAAAAAATGGAACCAGCCCCAGCAGGTTATTGAAAAAGATGAAGAAAAAGAGACTTAATAAATAAGGTAAAAACTTGTCAACCTTATCTTTGGGAATAGCCGAACCGGCAATATCATCACGCACAAAAAGAATAAGAGGCTCCAGAAAAGCAGATAGTCCGCGTGGTGCTCTTCGGGGACCACAATGTGTATAACTTCTGGCAACTGTTATTAATAACCAGCAAAGTAATGATACGCTTATAAAAATCGAGAAAACGTTTTTGGTGATTGAGAGATCAAGTATAAAGGATGCATTGGGGTCGGGGGTTATCCCATCATCCATCACCCTGATAATCCGACCTTTTTTGGGGCCATCGGCAGCGATACGGAACCCTTTATAGGCATCTTTTCCATGATGAAATTTATGCGAAAAGAAAAAGTGCCATTTGCCTTCATAAAGCAAAATTACCGGTAATGGAATAGTTATGTGAGTATCACCGTAATCTGCAATGTGCCAGTCATAGGCATCCAGGATGTGATCTATGATTACTTTGCCCGCATCGAACTCACCCTTCTTTTTCTGTTCAGCCGCGGAGGCTTCGGCAAAAACATTTGTTGTAAAAAGAATCAGGAATGTTACCAGCAATGCACTAAACACTCTGTAAATACAGACCCTGAAAAGCTTATTACCTGGTTTTCCGTTCACTTCCATTGTTTTACTAATTGCCTTTTATTTTCGACGTGCAATTTAAAAATTATTTCTTACGGAAAACTAAGTTAATCTCCATATTTCAATGAATTTTATAAAAATCAGGGAATCATTGAACTATTGAAAAACTTTACATCTGATAATCAATTTGTTATAAATTCAGTAAAACGAAGAAAGTATAAAATTAGGTGATTCACCTAGTGCGAAATCTTTAATTCAAGCTTAACTTCAACAAAAGTATATACCAGGTAAAAGAAAAAGAAGCTGAGAAAGAAGGCAGGAGCATCATCTTTGTTAAGCAAACCGTAAACAACCAGCACGATCAAATAGAGAAATAGTTTTATTCCTGATGCACCAAGATAAACAGCAAGGGATTTTTTGGGATCTTTCGCATTTATTCGTTTGGTAAAAATCCTTGTTAGTAATGTCATTAAAAAGAAGAAGGGCACAATAAAAACCAGAAACTCACTTACAAATGCCGGTGGTGCAAAACGACTGACTAACCAGCTTACCAGAAACAAGGCAGCCGAAAACAAGGTCAGTTTAAGGTTAAAACTACTTTCTGATTTCATACCAGGGATTGTTATTTTTTCTCCAAAATAAAACCGGAATAATCTGCTTTCATTATTCCGGTTTTTTGAATTATTAAAACACTATTTTTTCTCCTGATTGTCCCTGGAAACAATTTTGGCTTCCGGCTCAGGCGTTTTATCCATAGTGCAGGTACCTGTAAACCTTGCACCCGGCTCAATAGATAATTTGTTGGTAATGATCTCGCCTTTTAAACGCGATGTGGCTTTAAGTGTCAATAGTTCTGATACTTCAATTTTAGCTTTAATATTACCTGAAAAATCGGCATTCTGGCAATAGATTTCACCTTCTATTACTCCGGTGTTGCCTACTACGATTTTACCTTTTGAAAAAACCTGTCCGTTAACTGTTCCGTCAATACGGATATCTCCATTGCTTTTAATCTCACCATTAATGGTTGTACCTGTACCGATAAGGTTAATGGAGGTGTGCTCTGCTTCGTTAGTTTTTGCCATTGTTGTTTCAGTCTTTTTTTTACTAAACATTTTATAATTATCTGATTTATACAATTGTATACAATATTATATTGAATCTACATTTTCAACATTACAAAAATTACCCTTTATTACTTAAAATTTTTTACAGCCTGTCCTGCGGTATTTAAGCAAAAGTAAAATAAATATCAAAGAACCAAAAGAATAACTAATCAAATGTATACGCTATTTTATAAAACTGAAGGTATTCTTCAAGCTTTCTTTCCTGGTAAAAAACCGGATAATTATCAACTGAGATAATAAACCCGTTATAATCCTCAGGATTATGCTCTTTCTGTGAAAGAAACCCGGTAAGCATTTGACCATAAGCGTATGCTTTCTCCGAATCGGGGAAATTGGTTATAGTAACCAGTTGTCTTCTTTCATCAAAAAACAATGTGCTTAAATTGAGATTATCTTCACTGTAGCTATCTCTGTTAAAGTCGTTTATATCAGCCCTGAGTTGACGGATTTGCAGATTTCTGGTATTGACAACCAGTACATAAAAATGCACTGATTCAGGCCTGTAGACGAAAGGAGATCTTTCCATAAAATCCTTCATTTCATCAGTTTCTGCATCACCGGATCTGGATCTTTCACGTCTTCGGGTACTATCATCCTCGGTTACCAGACCCGATGATCCGAGATAAGCCAGAAGATTGGATGCAGGTTCGTACACATTGGTGCCTTCAAAGTTTTCTTTCACATAGGTGAGGCTTTCTACAAAGTCGTAAGTATCGGAAGTTTTTCCAATAATAAGTGCTTTGAGATAAGAAAACTGGGCAGCCTGTTCCAGACTCTGTTCAAGAGTATCTGCCTGGTGAGCATAATCTCTGGCAAGTTCATAATTTCCTGCCAGAAAAGCTTCATAAGCTTGTTTATAGATATGCTTTACCCTATCCTGGCGGATCCTTACATTTTCGGCATAATTAGGATCGGAAAGGATTTTGGCAAAATCTGTATCCGGAAAATCCCGTATGATCATATTTTTATAAACCAAAGCACGGTTTGTGTTCGATGCAGCATTATACAAGGTATACAGGAAATATGCACTGTAAAGCCTGTGCTCACTTTGCGGAAATCTTGAAATAAGTGTTTCAAAACTGTTAATGGCAGCATCGGTATCGATAAGCCTGTCTTTAAATAAAACCCCTTTGTTAAAGTAAGCCCTGGCCAGCCTTGAATTGGATGCTTCCATTTTTTCAGGAGTTGTGGGAACATTTTCCAAAAGGCTTGCGCGTGTAACCCGCCCGCCGGCTTGCATCTCATCTCCATCCATATCAAAATCACCCATATCGCCAAATGCCATTACGCGTTTATTGCTTATTCGCCAGAGGTCTTCCAGGTCTCTTTCGCCCCATTTGGCATAAAATTCATTGCGCCCGAAGCTCATAGCTGAAGGATTGTAAAAATACCATCCTCCTTCGCTGGTGCCATCCATTTGGGTTCTTGATCTTCCATGTCGGGCCATATCTTGCCTCATGCGGGCCCTCTCCTGCTCAAGCTCTCTTTCAATTTGTTCCTGCTCCTGAATATCTTCAATAATCTTATCAAGGATGGCATTACGATCTGCATTGCTCAATGATGCCAATCGTTGCAATGAGTCTTCACGTTCAATTACCCTTAAATTGCCTGCTAGTTCACGTAACATAATATTTCTTCTTCCTGCACTTTCATGATCAGGATATTCGCGCGATAAATATACCATCGTACTGTCGTACAAACGGGCTGCCTGCCTGTATTCTTTTTGGTCGAAATATATTTCTCCCAGGCGTAAAAATGTAAGGCCTTTCTGAGAATTGTTGCCCCGGTGATTTTCAAGAGCAAGATTGTAATACTCAACAGCTTTATCTGTATTTCTTTGCCTCATTGAAAACTGGGCAAGTGCATAATAGATCTGATCTCTGAATTCGCGGTTTTTACTGTCTCTTAGCATTCCTTCCAGTTCAGAGAGGATAAATCTGGCATCACCGCTTTCGGTATCAAAAGCCATAGCCATATTGATCCTGGCCTGGAATGCCATTTGAAAATCAGGATTTAACTTCAGAACCCTTGCATAGGTTTTCTGGGCAGCTGGGTAATTACGCTCCATATGGTAAGTCTGGGCAAGGATATAGGTCAGTCGGGTTCTTTGATTCCTGTTGCGCGATAATCTTACAGCCTGCTCCAGATGTGGAGAAGCCTCAAGATAATTTTGTTGCTGAAGGAAGTAGTCAGCATATACCATATGGTAAAGCAAAAGGGCCTCATTGTCAAGCAATCCTTCATCTTTATTCCTGGTAGTCCTTTCCAAAGCCTGAAAAGCATTGTTAAACTGGCCCGTCTGGATATAGGATTTTGCCACCCATATCTTTGATTTGTTTGCCAGGGGACTGTCGTACTGCCTTATAATATATTCAAACGTAAGAACAGCAAGGTTAAAATCTCTTCTGAAATAATGGCTGCGTGCAATCAGATAGTAGCTGTCGTCAATCCAGCGATTGTATTCAACACCCCTGATGTTCATGGAGTGCCGGCGTATGGCAGTACTCGCTTTCTGGTAAGCTATATCCATATTACCGGATATACTTCCCATTTGCTGTTCGCTGCCGTATTTGAAGATGCTCAGTACATTTTCGTAGTTATCCTCATGCATGTTTGAAAGTCTTCTCAAACCATCACGATAACTCTCACGGGCATTAAAATAACCATTGTATTTTGTGGTTATACTGTGGTAGTTGCGGTTCAACAGGGTGTTTTTCTGCGTTGAGCAGCCTGCAAAAAACAGAATAAGAAGTAGTGAACCGAGCAGAGATATTTTCAGATGTAAGGGTTTTCCAGTCAGATGTTTCAATGATTCAGAATTTTATGCTTCAACTGCAAGTATAACTAAGATTTTGCAAATTTATTTTAATTATTGGTGCAATTCAAACTATTTTTTTGAAGATGACGTTCATAGCTATATTACGAACCGTGCCTGACGAAAATCCAATTCTTCCGGGTTTAATGAAAACCTTATTATTTATTGGGTAATTAATGATAGAAGGAACCATTAAAATTCCGATATTTGCAGTTGCTTTCGAAAATCGATACAAGTTTTATCTTCACCTTATTATAATTTGAAGTATACATCTGATAATGCCTGAAAACATCCCAAACAAGGAAAAAAACTTCTTCAACAAATTACATGACAAGTACCGGCTGGTTTTAATGAATGATGATACGTTTGAAGAAAAGATATCATTCAGCCTTACCAGGTTTAATGTTTTTATCTTTTTCGGCACATTGGTCATATTCCTGGTATTTGCCACCACTTATCTTATTGCCTTCACCCCTTTGCGTGAATACATTCCGGGTTATGCTGATTTTAATACCCGTAAGGTTTTAAGAGAACTAAACCTGAAGGCAGATTCATTGCAGGCGGAACTGAGAACTAAAGATTTGTATATCACCAATATAAGGAATATAGTGGAAGGCCGTGATTTTGATGAAGAAGTATTTGTGCCTGCTGACAGTCAGGATTTTGTTGAAATTGCTGAATTAACGCGATCAAGAGAAGATTCAATCCTCAGGGCCCAGATTGAGAGTGAGATCAGATTTGTGGGTATGAGTCCTGAAGATACTGACAGTTTTGAGCCCCAGCCCATGTCGCAGTTTTTCTTTTTCCCTCCGCTCACTGGCATTATCACCAATCATTTCAATGCTGCTCAGAGGCATTTCGGAATTGATATAGTAGCCGATTTAGGCGAGCCCATCAAGGCTACCCTTGACGGCACAGTCATTTTTTCAACCTGGACCCTTGCCACAGGTTATACTATAGGTATACAACATGCAAATAATCTGATCTCTGTTTACAAACACAACAGCAATTTATTAAAGGAAGAAGGCAGTTTTGTAAAAGCAGGTGAAGTAATTGCCATAATCGGTGAATCAGGAACCTTATCAACCGGAACTCATTTGCATTTTGAGCTATGGTTTAACGGAAACCCCATTAACCCCCTTGATTATATCGTTTTTTAATTAATAATAGTCTTCAGATAAACCTATCAAATAAATTACAGGTGAAAAAAAGCATTGCGATTTTAGGTTCCACCGGTTCTATTGGCACGCAGGCTCTGGATGTAATAAGGGCAAATCCCGAAATTTTTTCGGTTGAAGTCCTTACTGCCCAGAACAATGCCGGTTTGCTCATCAAGCAGGCGCTGGAATTTAAACCCAATGCCGTTGTAATAGGAAATGAATCGCTTTATGAAAAAGTCAGGGAAGCTCTGGATCCTCACCTGATCAAGGTTTTTTGCGGAGAGAAATCACTTGAAGAAATCGTTGAATTTGATAATATTGACACTATACTTACTGCCATGGTGGGCTTTGCAGGTCTTAAACCCACCCTCCGGGCAATCCGGTCCGGGAAAAATATTGCTCTGGCCAATAAAGAAACACTTGTGGTGGCTGGCAATATCATTACCCGGGAAGCAAAATTGAATGGCGTTAATATTTATCCGGTCGATTCTGAGCATTCTGCCATATTCCAATGTATGGCAGGTGAATTCCATAATCCCATCGAAAAGATATACTTAACCGCAAGTGGTGGTCCATTTCGCGGAAAAGACAAGGATTATCTTAAAAATGTAAAAAAGGAAGATGCTCTCAAACATCCTAACTGGGATATGGGTTGCAAGATTACTATTGATTCAGCCACACTTATGAACAAAGGTCTTGAGGTTATCGAAGCTCGATGGCTATTTGCACTGAAACCCGAACAAATAAAAGTGATTGTACACCCGCAATCTATTATACATTCTATCGTTCAGTTTGAAGATGGTTCAATGAAAGCACAGATGGGACTGCCTGATATGAAGCTACCCATACAAT
This sequence comes from Bacteroidales bacterium, assembly GCA_019429055.1. Classification (GTDB taxonomy): domain Bacteria; phylum Bacteroidota; class Bacteroidia; order Bacteroidales; family UBA7960; genus SKVR01. Next base: position 7,344 of record JAHYJP010000021.1, on the reverse strand, counting down.
ATGCTCTCGCTTATCCACATCGTGTAAAATCAGATTTCCCTCGCTTTAACTTTATGGATTATCCTGAGCTTACTTTCGAAGAGCCTGACAGCAATACTTTCAGAAACCTTGATCTGGCTTATATGGCCATGGAAAAAGATGGTAACATGCCTTGTATCCTTAATGCTGCCAACGAAATTGCAGTGGCCGCTTTTCTGAAGGACAAAACCGGATTTCTGGAAATGTCAGAAAAAATTGAACAATGCATGCACAAAATTGATTTCATTGAAGATCCATCTTTTGACGATCTTTGTTATACCGATCAGGAAACCCGAAAACTGGCCCGCGAACTTTTTTACGGCAGCAACAGGTTTTCCGATTTACCCTGCTAATACTAACTAATTCAAATATTCAAACAAATTCATGGAAATAGCAATTAAAGTAATACAGTTTCTTTTAAGTTTATCAATACTTATTGCCATACACGAGCTGGGGCATTTTCTGGCAGCCCGGTATTTTAACATTAGGGTTGAGAAATTCTACCTTTTCTTTAACCCCTGGTTTTCTTTATTCAAGAAAAAGATCGGCGATACCGAATACGGAATCGGATGGTTACCCCTTGGCGGCTATGTAAAGATATCAGGGATGATTGATGAGTCGATGGACAAGGAACAACTGAAGCAAGAGCCCAAACCCTGGGAATTTCGCACAAAGCCTGCATGGCAAAGATTAATCGTAATGCTGGGAGGCGTTACATTCAATGTGATCCTTGCTATATTCATTTACATATTCATGCTCTCTTTCATCGGAGAGCAATATTTGCCTGCCCGCAATCTGCAGTTTGGCATTCAGGCTGATTCACTGGCACAGGATATTGGTTTGAAAACCGGTGACAAAATTTTGTTCATCAACAACCAGGAAGTTGAAGATTTCATGGAAATACCGCGTGAGTTTATCATGGGTAATGCAAAGAACGTGGGTGTGGAAAGAGATGGGCAGTTGATTACTCTCGATGTTCCGGATGATTTTTTTGCGAAGATTATCTCAAACCGTGGTGCCAACTTTATGAGTATCCGCTTCCCTTTTATAGCAGAAGGTTTTGTTGAAGGATCTCCGGCCAAAGATGCAGGCATACAGAAAGGTGATCATATCACAGGTATCAACGATATCGAAACATGGTCATTTGATGAATTCCGTGCACAAATAGGAAACTTCGCAGGGCAGGATATTGAACTCCAGGTTGTTCGGGACGGTGAAAGATTGAGTTTTCCCCTGAAAGTTCCGGAAGAAGGTCTGATAGGTGTTTATTTAAAACCCTTAAATGAAATATTTGAATATGAAAAGCGCGAATATTCCTTTTTAGCAGCTATACCGGCAGGTGCTGTCAAAGCATGGAATACAACCAAAACCTATTTGAGTGAATTACGCTTGCTCTTCCGACCTGAAGTAAAAGCCAGCGAAAGTTTGGGTGGTTTCATTACCATTGGCAGTATCTTTGCGCCCACCTGGGACTGGGTGCATTTCTGGACCATTACCGCATTTCTTTCAATAATCCTTGCTATTATGAACATTCTTCCCATTCCTGCACTGGATGGTGGCCACGTAATGTTCCTGTTTTATGAGATCATTGTGGGAAGAAAACCATCTGATAAGTTTATGGAATACGCTCAAACTGTTGGAATGATACTTTTGCTTGCACTCATCATTTTTGCTCAGTATAATGATATTATGCGATTATTCCGCTAATAACCACCAAAAAAACTGAAAAATGGAGGTTTGTTTTCAAATCTCCATTTTTTTATAGGGGTCAGGCCATGAGTTTACATTGAATTTCCGGCTCACTTATCTAATAATCTTATCATTTATGGCAAATCATCCATATAAGAGAATCGCCGGCAGCCAAAAAATAGTTTAAATTTGTATGATACGCATAACAAAGCAGGGTTTTATTATAACCCATCTCAATGTTATCTGTTGTAAATTTAAAACACAATCGAACCAGAATGCCCGGAGCAAAAACACACAAAAAAGGATACCTGGTATTAATCGGTGGTGCCGAAGACCGCCGCAATGACAAAGTCGTACTGCGTAAACTTATCAACCTTAATGATGCGAAGAATATTATAGTTGTTACCAGCGCCACGCTGTATCCTGCCGAAACAGCCGAAGATTACTTTTATGCATTTCGCGATCTGGGTATAAAAAACATTCAGATCCTCGATATCCGCGATAGCCGGGAAACAAACAATCCGGGCGACCTGGAAAAAATTAACCAGGCCGATGTGGTTTTCTTTACAGGAGGCGACCAGGTGCGGCTTACCCGGATATTGCTCAACACACCATTACTGAAAAGGATAAAAGAAAGATTCCTTAAGGAAGGGCTTACCATTGCAGGTACTTCGGCGGGAGCATCGGCAGCAGCCAATCCTATGACTTTTGACGGCGATAACCAGGGGCTTATAAAAGGTACTGTGAAGTTTGATGAAGGTTTTGGATTTTTGGAAAATATTACCATCGATACACACTTTGTGGCAAGGGGAAGATTGGGCAGGCTAACCCAGTTTCTCTGCAATGGATATACACAAAAAGGAATCGGAATCGGCGAAAACACCTCTATTTCCATAAAACCCGACAACACTTTCGAAGTAGCCGGAACAGGTATTGTTACTGTAGTTTCCACCAAAGAGGTATGCTTTTCAAACTTCGATAAAATTGAAGAGGGTGAAAGAATATCCATTGATGGCATTAAAATCGGATTCCTGCAAGATGGCAGTGTTTTCGATATGAATTCCTGGGAAATCAAAAGTTGCCAACAAACTACTGACGAATCGGCTCAATTTGAAAAAGCCGATTAATTTGAATTTTTCCTAAATTTTTGTTAGGTTTGATATACGGCAGAAAATAACCAGATTCCTGCCCTGAACCCTGTCATTGCTGATTTTGAACCAAAACCTCAGACCTATGAAAACCCAGGAACAGGACTTCGACGTAAGAAAGTTCTACTTTTACTACGGCCCCAATCATTATCTGCCCAAAAGGGCCATGGTTTTCAATCTTTATGTGGCACCCGACGGACCCGAGGCAGACTTTTATAAACCATATGTTTTTGAAGTTTTCCCCCATCTTGAAAAACTAAACCTTCAAACGGTAGCAGATCTGTTCGTGCAAACCTTGCTGGAAGTTTTAAGAATGGACATAAACCTGTTTATCAATGATTTCTCCATTACTGAAGATGCCAGTGATTATGTAATTGCCATTGAATTCCTGGATGATTATTCTGCCGAGGACGCAGCCTTGCTGGTAAGCGACTGGTTTAAATCCATGAACGATGGAACGGTGGAACAATTTAATTTTCAGCGAAAATTTGAGTTGTTACAGGCTATATTTGACAAATCACTTTTGGGCGGTCCTACACTTTACGCTCTGGTAGAAGCGGGAATGAGAAACGATATTCCGGTATTTTTTCTTGATGAAGAGAACCAGTATCAATGGGGGTACGGTATAAAACAGCTAAGAGGCCGCTCCACTACTTTTCACACCGATGGAATTAAGGATACAGAGTTTACCATGTACAAGGATATGGTAACCGAATTTCTTATGATGTGCGGATTTCCCACACCTGCCGGAAACAATTGCTTAACTGAAGAAGAGGCTATTACCGAAGCACGAAAACTTGGTTTTCCATTGGTGGTAAAACCTGTTGCAGGCCATAAGGGACAGGGGGTTATTACAGGGATTCAGACAGAGTCGGAACTGAAAGTAGCATTTCAGAATATTGTTGAAATGGCCGGAAAAGAAGGTTTGTTTTTTGACGGTGCCATTGTTCAGCAGCAGATCAATGGCCATGATCACAGGTTGCTTACCATTGATGGTGAGTTTGTGGCAGCATTGAAAAGAGAACCGGCCTTTGTAACCGGCGACGGAAAAAGGACCATTGAAGAACTGATTGAAAAGGAAAATAAAAAAGAGATAAGAAAAGATAATGCACGTTCTCCCCTTACCAAAATAGTTCCCGATGCCGATATGATACATTTCCTGCAGTTACAGAACCTGCACACCGGATCAGTGCCCGAATCGGGAGAAAAGATTTACCTGCGCCGCGTAGCCAACATTTCTGCAGGTGGAGTTTCTATCAATGTAACCGATAACATTCATCCTAAAAATATAGAACTTGCCGAATCTATTGCCGGATTTTTTAATGTAAAATGTCTGGGAATTGATATATTGGCTAAAGACATATCATTACCATGGACAGACGGTGATTTCGGTATCATTGAAATCAATGCCGGGCCCGGAGTATTTATGCATCTTGCTCCGGCATATGGCCAAAGCATCAACGTGCCTGAAATGATCCTGCTTTCACATTTTAAACAGCCGGAACTGGCAAGAATACCCATTATTACAGGAAATAACATTACACGATCACTGGCAGCCAGACTTGAAGATGTAATCGCTGAAAAAAGACCCGGGTTAGTAACCGGCTCACTCACCCTTGAAGGAGTTTTCTTTAACGGAAAATACTTTTTTAACAATTACAGCCATGAGCAAAACGTAAAGATCATTCTGAGACATCCCAAAACCGGCTTTGCAATTTTCAATCACAAAAGTGAAAAAATTTATGATTACGGTTTTTTTCATGAGGGAGCAGATATAATCATTCTGGATCATGCCAACTGGGCTGAAGAGACCCTGAAGGAGCAGTTGTTGCCGGGAGGTTATATTATTGAAATAACTGACAGGGAAATATTACTTAAAATGAACCGCAACCTGCTGAAAACCTTTAAATACAGGGAAAAAGACAAAGAAATTAAACTGGTTGAGATAGTGAGGCCCATTCTATTCGATATTATTGAAAAATATGAGGTCTAATCACGATTCACCTCACAGAATTCTATATCTTTGGCTGCTTTACCTGAAAAATGAATCAAAACTTTAATACCAACATCTATGCTGTTGTTTAAAAACTGCGAATTGTATGCACCTGAAAAAAAGGGCAAAAAAGATATTCTTATTGCCGGCAACAAGATTGTTGCCATTGCCGATGAACTAGAACTTCCCAATGGAGCAGAAGGTAAAGTAATTGATACAGAAGGACTGCGCATGATACCGGGGCTGATTGACGGACACGTTCATGTTGCCGGAGCAGGCGGTGAAGGCGGACCTGCCAGCCGTACACCCGAAATTCAATTGAGTCATATGCTTGAAGCCGGCGTTACTACAGTTATTGGTTGCCAGGGAACCGACGGCATGACCCGCAGCCTGGAAGCAGTGCTTATGAAAACCAAAGGATTGCGCCAGGAAGGCGTTAGCGCATGGATGTATACAGGATCCTACCAGGTGCCCACTCCTACTCTTCTGGGCGATGTGGGCAAAGACATTGCCCTGATTGATGAAGTTATTGGAGCCGGTGAGATTGCTGTTTCTGATCACAGAAGTTCGTTTCCTTCGCCCCACGAGCTTGTGCGTATTGCACGACATGCAAGAGTTGGTGGCATGCTGGGCGGAAAAGCAGGTATAGTAAATATACACATGGGTGATGCGCGTAACCCTTTCAAACCGCTTTACGAGGCTGTGGGCATAAGCGATATGAAGTTTACCCAGTTTCTCCCCACCCACTGCAACCGGAATGATTATATTTTTGAAGATGCCAAAACCTGGGGAAAGAAAGGCTATGTTGATATTACTGCCAGCTCTTATCCATACTTCCCTGAATTTGAAATAAAACCTTCCAAAGCCATTGTCGAACTCATCAAAGCCGGAGTTCCCCTCAGGCATATTACCATGACCAGCGATGCATGTGGCTCATTGCCCGATTTTGATGAAAACGGAAAACTGAAGCGGCTTGAAATGGGTTATCCCAAATCCATTTTTAATGAGATGGTGGATGCCGTAGTTTTGGAAAAGATGGATCTGCAGGATGCTCTGAAGGTTGTTACAAGCAACGTAGCCGATATCTTATGGCTCAAGGATAAAGGACGTGTTGAAGTTGGGAAAGATGCCGATGTGGTTCTGATTGACGAAAAATATGAAATCGTTCATATGACCGCCATGGGTAATTTAATGACTGAAGACAGAAAAATGCTCAGGAAAGGAAGCTACGAGAAATAGCACAAAGGTTTAATTGGGTAAAAGTCCAAAAGTTTTTGCAAACCACCAGTGTAGCTTATGAAATCCGGTAGGATTGGCATGTAAAATAATGCATTGCCCTGTTACAAAATGCGGATGGTCCTTTAAAAGTTCATGTACTTTTGCATTTTCCGACATCTGCTGTACCCAGATATGAGATATACCCTTCTCAACAGCCTTTTCTATAATAATCTCACTTATTTCAGGACGTGTTACCGCAACCAAAGCTGTAACCTGTTCAGGCAGTTCTTCAATACCTTTGAAAATCTGGTTTCCTTCCTCTGTATTTCCTCCTTTGGGATTTACCGGGTAAACATTGTAGCCCTTTTGCCTGAGCGCTTCATAAACGGAATGCCCAAATTTGCTTTTTTTACCGGAATAACCGGCCAGGGCAATATGTTCCTGGGCAAGAAAACTTTCTATTTGTGCTTTTGTTGGTTTCATGTGATGGTAATTTGATATACCCAGGCAAATTTAATGAAGCTTTAAATGCAGAATTCAAATTGAAATAAAATTATTATTCCGAAGGCTTTTTATAATTTTGGAAAATAGACACTAACATTAAATTCAGATATGAGTAGAAATTTCCGAACATACATCATCGGCTGTTCTGCAGCAACCCCTACATCAGAAAGACATACCACCACCCAGCTACTGAACCACCACAATAAGTATTTTCTGCTTGATTGTGCCGAAGGAGCTCAGAAGCAAATGCGGCGGATGCGCTTGCCCATGATGAAAATCGATCATATTTTTATTTCCCATTTGCATGGCGATCACTACCTGGGACTGGCCGGATTGCTCTTTTCCTATCACCTTCTGGGCCGCACAAAAGCCCTTCATATTTATGCGCCGGATGGGTTGCAGGAGATCATTGAACTCCAGTTCAGGGTATCTGACCACAAACCTGCTTACCCAATGCATTTCCATATAATTTATGAGGGAGGGCAACAGGTTTTTGAAGACAAAAATATTACCGTGGAAACTATTGCCATGAATCATCGCATTCCTACCTTTGGTTATCTTTTCAGAGAAAAACAGGCTTTACGGAATATTCGCAAGGATGCCCTGGAATATTACAATATACCCATAGAACAGATCAGCAATATAAAATCAGGGAAAGATCTTGTGCGGGAAAATGGTGAGATAGTTCCCAATCACAAACTTACAAAAGATCCGCCGGCTTCAAGGTCATTTGCATTTTGCTCTGATACAGGATATACCGAACAATATGTCGAC
>JAHYJP010000020.1 GCA_019429055.1 Bacteroidales bacterium | reverse complement strand
ACTTGCTTCTGGACCTATGTCTCTTGCCTGGCGCCAAAATACCGTAGCTTCCGGAAATTATTCATTAGCACTGGGACTTTTTACACGGGCCGAAGCATTCAATAGCACTGCTTTGGGTCGATATAATATTGGAGGAGGAACACCCAGCGTCTGGGTCGCAACTGATCCCCTTTTCGAAATAGGGAACGGACCATCCGGTGCAAACAGGAACAATGCGCTTACCATATTGAAGAACGGAAGGATAGGTATTGGTATTCATTATCCTGCCCACCATCTTACAATTCCGGTTACTACCAAACCCACTAATGTTGTAGCCAATGGAGAAGGAATAGGTATTGTAAATATTGGTACAGGAACTTTTTGGAATATTCACATGTCTGCCTCCTGGTTGCGGTTCAGTTACAATGGAAAACTGGCGGGTAGTAGGATCAACGATTTGGGCGAGTATGTGCAGAATTCCGATCAGCGCTTTAAAACCAATATTGCCATGTATTCAAATGTGCTTGGTAGAATTAAAGATTTGCGCGTAATGGAGTACAATTATCTGAACCAATCTTCCTCAAAGAAAAGTATTGGCCTTATGGCGCAGGATGTATTGCCATTATTCCCTGAATTGGTTGCTTCAGACGATAATGAGGATTACCTGGGAATCAACTATGCTGGATTCGGGGTTATTGCCATCAAAGCCATCCAGGAACAGCAAGTCATTATTGAAAATCAGGAAATTGAAATTCGTGAACTGAAAAACAGATTGGATACGCTGGAAGAACTCATCAAAAGCAAAAATTAATAATCGTAACAATTTAAAATTATCACTATGAAACCTACATTTCGCTTATCAATTATCTTATTAGCCCTTATGAGCTATTTAACTCTTTTTATCTCTTGCAGCGACGAAAACAACGAACCGGAACCGGAACCTGTTTTACTGGATTGCAATTCCTTCACAGCATCCTTCCCCAATAAAATTACCCGACTGGAAGACAGAGGTATTCCCGTTGATTATATCATTGACTGTACTATATCCGTTGATATTGATTTAACGATTGATCCGGGAGTTACTATTGCATTTACCAGTGGTTCGGGAATGTGGATCAGAGATAACGGTTCACTTAACGCATCGGGTACTACAGATAAACCTATAGTTTTTACCGGCATGGATAAAGTTAAAGGCTCCTGGAAAGGTATTATTTCGTACAGCGATGACGTTAAAAACCGGCTGGAGCATGCCATCATTGAGTATGCCGGCGGAGGGGCCTTTAACAGCAATGGCGACCTGGGCAGTCTGATCCTCTGGGCCGGTTCTTATTTCAGGTTAGACAATGCAACCATCCGAAACGGAGCATCCTTTGGTATTAACTGCAATTACCAAAGGTACAATATTGAGATTGCAAATACAACCATTACTGATTGTGAAATGCCTGTAAACACAGCTGATCCCAATATTCTGAGCCAGATTAGCGCGGCAAACTTTTCCGGCAATACTATTGATGCCATAAAAATAGGGAAACCGGGTGGAGCAGCTTTGGATGGAAACCATACATGGTCCGATCTGGGAGTTCCTTACCGCATGAGCAATCGATTGTGGGTGAAGGATGCCAGTCTGACGCTGGAACCGGGTGTAGTGATGGAATTTGAAAATGGAACAGGAATACGCGTTGGCGATACCGACCAAAGTACATTAATTGCTGTAGGAACACCTGCCAATCCCATAACATTCACCGGAGTGACCAAAGTAGCCGGCGCCTGGGAAAAAATTGACTTTCATTTTACAAAATCTCCCCTGAATGAGATTTCTCATGCTGTTATTGAATATGGTGGAAGTCCGGGTTCAGATGGCGTTGTATATATGTGGTCAAAACCGGTTGTGAAAGTTACCAATGTCACTTTCAGCGATATTGGAAGTTGTGCATTATTTGCAGCTCCTTACACTTCTAATCCCAATGAAAATCTAACCTACGCAAATAATACCCTGAATAATGTAGCAGGTGGCTATCTGTGCGGTGATTGAGAGATAACCCCTGCTGTCAATAAAGTTTAATAGAATTTGAGAAAATGACTTTTACTTCACCTCCTTCGTTTTCTCCAGCAACCACTGGTTGTCTTCCCGGCTGAGTTTGGGAGACAGGTTGCGGAATACCTTGTTGTGATATCGGTTCAGCCAGCCCTTTTCATCTTCGGTAAGCAAATCAAGGTCGATAAGCTTCATCTCGAAGGGGAAAAGGGTAAGGGTTTCAAACTGAAGGAACTTGCCATATATTGTTTCAACGTGGGGAACTACCACAATCAGGTTTTCCAGCCTGATACCATATTTGCCTTCGGGGTAAAATCCGGGTTCGTTGGATTGGAGCATGCCTTCTTTCAGGGGGAAATTTACGGCCGGATTGGGAGTTATACCCTGTGGCCCTTCATGAACGTTCAGGAAATAGCCTACACCGTGCCCGGTTCCATGTCCGTAATTCTTACCATGCTGCCAGAGCGGGAAGCGGGCCAGTGCATCCAGTTGAAAACCTTTGGTTCCCTCGGGGAAATAAGCCATGGATAATTTGATCAGACCTTTCAGCACCAGCGTATAGTCCAGAATTTGCTCATCGGTGGGTTTGCCGAGACTTATGGTTCGGGTAATGTCGGTTGTACCGTCAACATACTGACCGCCTGAGTCCAGCAGAAGTAATCCTTCGGGTTTGATGCTATAGGCTGATTCGGGTGTGGCACTGTAATGAATGATGGCACCGTGGTCCTGGTAACCGGCAATGGTGCCAAAGCTGTTGCCTACATAGCCATCCTGTTGTGCGCGAAACTCGGTGAGCTTTTCATCCAGACTAACTTCTGTAATTTCTTCTTTACCAATGGCATCTTCAAACCAACGGAAAAATTTCACCAAAGCTACACCGTCTTTAACCAATGCATTTCTGATGTTTTTGATTTCATGTTCATCTTTGCAGGCTTTAAAAATAGCAGGTATGCCGGGTGCATCTGTTTTTTTGCAAAGTGGAGGAATAGAAAGCCAGGTGTGATGGGCTGTTTTGCTCGCAGTATAAAGGATATTACTTCCTGCTGGCAGTGCAGTAAGATATTTGTTGACAGATTCATAAGCTTCAATCCTGATGGAATCTTTAGCCAGTTTTTCCTTCAATTCGGGTGAAAGTTTTCTTTCGTCAATAAAAAGAACATCAACATCCTGCGAAATGAGTGCATATGCAAGAAACACTGGATTATAATCCACATCGCTGCCCCTGAGATTGAACAGCCATGCTATTTCATCCAGGGTTGTTACCAGTTGATAATCAGCGCCCAGCTTTGCCATTTCTTCGCGAACCATCTGAATTTTTTCTGAGCGCGATTTACCTGCATATTTCAGGTCGTGTTCGTAAACCGGATTAAGACTGATCTCCGGGCGATCTTCCCATATTCTGCCGGGCAGGTCAAAGGCACAGTTAATCTTTATGCCTATGCCGGAGAGCTTGCTTTTCAGCAAATCTACCAGTGACTGGGCAAATATTTTTCCATCAATACCAACCAGGTCGCCTTCCTTGAGGTTTTCGGCCAGCCAGTCAATGTATTCGGGGGTATGGGGTATTTTCAGTTTTACCAGTTCAATGCCGCTGTCTTTTAACTCTTCTTCCGCCTGGATAAAATATCGTGAGTCGGTCCACAGTCCTGCAAAATCATGGGTTACCACCACAGTACCGGCAGAACCTGAAAATCCCGAAAACCACTCACGGGTCTTCCAGTGATCGGGAATATATTCACTCTGATGGGGATCAGTAGGTGGGATGATATAGGCTGCAAAGCCTTTTTCGGTCATCAATTGTCTTAAAGCCTGAAGTTTTTCGTTGGTTGTCATAATATTTTGCGTTGATTTTGTACCTGTTTTAAATTATGAAAAGCTAAGTTAATTCAAATTTGGGAAAGATGTTTTTAACATCAAAATACATTTGAACAAAAACTCAGTGGTTTCTGATTTTTTTAATCTTCTGTAAAAACTAAAATCAACCCCGATGCGTTTAAGCGTTGTTATTAATCACTGAAAAATGGTTCCCAAAACATATTTAAGTTTCTTACTATTTGCCATAATATTTACTCCCTTGTTTCTCCAGGGACAAAGTCTGCAGATCTCTGTCAGAGATACCGGACGTACGCCTTTAACAGGTGCTACCGTGCAGCTTCAAAACACATCGGATTCTACGTGGCATAACCGCATTGCCGATATTCATGGCTTTGCGCGGTTTGAAAGGTTGAGTGTGGGTTTTTATAATCTCAGGGTTAGCTACATTGGTTTTGAAACTGTTGAGAAGGCCATTACGGTAAACAATGATGAGCAAAGGTTTGATATCATTCTCAGGGAAGATGCCATTGCTCTTGGAGAAGTAACTGTAACTGCCAGCAGGCCGCTGATCAGGCAGGAGGGAGACCGAATGATCATCGATCCGGAACCCCTTGCCAGCATCAGCACCAATACTCTTGAGATTCTGGAAAGCACTCCGGGTCTTTTTGTGGATCAGGATGGGGGTATATTTCTGAGTAGCGCCACACCTGCAACTATTCTCATCAATGGGCGCGAACAGAAAATGAGTAATCAGGATATTACCACCCTGCTTCGCAGTCTGCCGCCCAGCAGTGTGCTGCGGATCGAGGTAATGCGCACACCCTCTGCAAGGTATTCGGCTTCCAGTTCAGGTGGTATCATCAATATTGTATTGCGGCGGGGTGCCCGCATAGGACGGTTTGGTTCCATTACCAGCGGCTTTAACCAGGGATATTATGGCAACCGGTTTGCCGGAGTTAGTTTCAATAACGGTGGAGATGTCATTTCAAGTTATGTGAATCTGAATTATAATAACAACGATGGTCTTGAGGAACTCAATTCTGCCAGGTTTCTAAGGCCCGACACCACATTATTCCAGTCAGCACGCACCAGGAGACAGGCCCACCAGGCTTTTGCCGGTTATGGTCTCAGTTTTGACCCCAATGAAAGATGGAGTTTGAACTACGATGGTCGCATTAATGGCAGTCTTCCCACTTCAAATGTCCGAAACAATAACCTGATAGCGACATCTGAAACAGAAAGAATCTCTGAAACCCGTAACCGCATCACCAACGACTCGAAGTTTCTGAATATTCAGCAGGATTTTGGTGTCCGGTACCGGCTCGATACTCTGGGTTCGGAGTGGGATACCCGGTTGGGATACAACTTCAACCGCAATGATATTTTCCAGGATTACAGCTCGGGGTTTATTTTTCCTGAAAATCCCACCATACTTGGAGATGGTGATAATGACCAGCAACGTCATTTTGTGCAACTTCAGTCGGATCTTATCCTGCAGCTCCCCCGGGAAGTACGGTTGGAAGCCGGTGTAAGCAGCTCATGGCAGGATTATGACAGCCGGTCTGATTTCAGGATTAATCTAAACGGCAGTCAGTTCCCTGATCCCATCCGTACCAATGCATTTAATTACCGCGAACGCATCCATGCATTATACCTGCAGGCTTCACGACCGATATTTGCCGGTATCACAGCCAAAGGTGGATTGCGTATGGAAAATACCTTTATGGAAGGTAATCAAACCATTCCTGCTGATACCAGTTTTGTGGTGCAACGTACCGACTGGTTTCCATACCTTTACCTGAGCAGGCCCTTATTTCAGATCGCCGGTTTTGAAATTACCAGCTTTATGATTTACCGGCGAAGTATCAATCGTCCCGGTTACCAGAGCCTCAACCCCTATATCAATTATGTGGACCAGTTCCTTTATGAAACCGGTAACCCGGCACTAAAGCCCCAGTTTACAGAAAACTATGAATTCAATATCAGTCTGAATGATATGCCCATATTTGCCGTGGGTAGAAACAACACCACGGATATTTTTTCAAGTGTCATATACCGCGATCCCAACCTCGATAATGTGGCCGTACGTACCTTTGACAATCTGGGCGAAAGCACCGAAACTTACTTCCGGGCCATTGCCGGTATACCCCCCGGTGGGCGTTATTTCTTTGCCTTAGGTGCACAGTATAACCACAATGAATACAATGGTTTTTATGAAGGTGAACCCCTTATCTTTAGCAGGGGAAGCTGGCGGTTCTTTACCTTCCATATGCTGCGGCTGGGCAGCAATACCCGACTGACCATGAGCGGTTTTATGATGACCCGCGGTCAAATGAATTTCCTTGAACTCGGTACCTTCGGCCAGTTGAACCTGGGTCTCAACCAAACCTTCCTCGACAGAAGACTGACCGTTAGTCTTAGTGCCCGCGATGTGTTGCGTACCATGGTAACAGAATTTCAGCTTAACCAGGGCAGCATAAGCACCACCGGCGATCGCTACGCCGATAACCAGCGATTTGGGATCAATATCCGCTACAACTTCGGAATATCCGACCGCCAGGAAAGAAGTGGTTTGCCGGATTTTGATATGGTGGAGTAACCCCGCCAATTGATGATATTGATGACGGCGAAGGATGATTATTGTTGAATTCCATTTTTTTCTGGGTAAATGATGATTTGTTTGTTTGGGGGGTTGTTCAACCTGTTATTTCCTGACAAAAGAAAACAAAAAAGGAGATTAATCGTTAAATTTGCAGTAGATAAACCGACGGAAATCATGAATATTTTAGAAAAAAGAGACTTCATTCACAGTAATTTGCAATTTGCTGACGAAAAGACTATTGACGAGTTCTACGAAAAACTTCGGAAAGATGAAGTTTTAAGAGCAAAGCTGGAAAGCAGGGCTGATAAAGCCGAGAATGACATACATACAGGGAGAATCTTTTCCAGAACAGATATAGAGCAACGCACGGCAACTATTGGGCGCTAATGAAACTCGTTTACACAGAGCAGGCTCTTTTCAGCCTTGAAGAGGTATTAAATTATATTGCACCTAAGGTTCCGCATGAAAAGCTTATTGAAATCCGGGATGAAATCCTGGATGCAGCAGAAGAATTACTCTTAAACCCTTTGCAAGGACAGGAAGAGCCTTTTTTGGAACACCTGGGTTTGGGGCATCGCCGCTTAGTGGTAAGCCATTACAAGATAATCTATAGAATTATAGAACAGTATATTTACATTACAGATATTTACGACTCGAGGCAAGACCCCGAAAAAATGAAGGGATAATTCCCGATGAGCGAAAATTAATTTCGCAGAGCTCCCTTCGATTGGTTAAATTTCCACTCAGACCTTCATTGAATTTGCAATTCATAATTTATTCATTATTTATAATTCATGAGATGCGCATACTGGCGCGTCTCTACCCTGATTTTTTTCGATATTTCCATTCGTGCTGCATTGCGCTGCAAAACCATTATCTTTCTCTCAACCTGCACAGCGTGCAGCGCCTGGAATCATTCATTCTGAATAATTCTACAAATGTTGAGCTCCTCCGGAGCAATTGGAATCAGGCGATTCAGCCAAATAAAAAGCATTGATGTTAAGGAATAGATTACCAACCCCCTAAAAACAGTAATGGGAATGAATCTGTTCGAATCATTCCCATTCACTTTGAAAAACTTGCGCCTTCCATCGTGGCAGGCTACTGTTATTGTGACCGGCGTACAGTTGGTGTCAGGTCGTGAAACCTGATGGCTGTAGCCCTGAGCAATCCTGAAACATCCGCTAGGATGGTTCCATTCATGCCGTCTGCTCAAAATACCCGAAGGTATTTTTTCCCAGACAAAGTGTCGTTTTTGCAAGGACTTTGTAAAATCTTCACTTCTTATGATGGTGTTACTTTTCGTCATGCTTTCTTCTCTTTGCAGAAAAGTAGGCTTTCAGAGAAAGCAACTCATAGGAAGAGGGCTTCTTACAGAGCAAGTCTTTGTCAACCCGAAGGTTTTACAGACTTCAGCATTTATTTGTTGAAACCGGGGTTTCAGCAAACAGTGTGCTGCCTTCGACTCAATCACTTAAAGAACGCCAGGCGCTTTTAGGTAACTGACCGTTTTCTCGTTAGAACAGGTTTTGCAACCTGTATCTTCAGAGAGCCCGGACTTCGGCTCCTCAAGTAAGCAAATCTTTCGATTTGTGCGATCCGGTTAGTTGCTCAGCTAAGAACAGTAACCTTCTCCTTGCTTTTTGGAGCGGCCTTTTATCGCTCACCTGCTGAAACAAATATACAGTTTAAAAAGCCCCCAAGTCAAGTTTTTTTTACCCTATTTATTAACCTTAAATCAACATGGGTTATTAACAATTGTTGATAACTCAAAGTCGTTCATTGTCAATTATCTATTTTGATTTATTGTTGGATAGTTCGTATTTGTTAACAATGCAATAGATTTTCATATTAACATTTGTGTTCTGTAAACTGATGAATTTTGCAAAAAAAACAACGAAAAAATCAGTCAAATTTTTCCAGAAAATGAACTTTTATGGAAATAAAATTGAATTTTCTCCTGTTTTTCATTGAAAGAAAATGTGTTTTTTCAGCGAAATTTTTAACTGACAGATTAAATTAAAAATAACGGTCCCGGTTTAAGTCCCCAACGCACCAGGAATTCTTAATCTTTATTAAATAACTGAATAGACCCTTTCATTTTTCAGGCATTCGGCTGATTTTAGTATTTTTGGAAATGTATTTCAACAGGCTTTACTCAGGAACTCCGGGGGATCAAAATATTACGAATTTTTCCAAATCATAGTATTCTGTAATCATTTATTCAAACTTTATCAAATCACTAAATTATGCATAGATATATTAATTTACTCAAAATGCTGTTTCTTGGCATTTTAATCCCTTTAGCAGGGAATGCTCACGAGGATTCGCGTATGATGCGTTATCCTGATATTAATGGCGATCAGATTGTGTTTGTATATGCCGGAAATATCTGGACAGTACATTCAAACGGTGGTGATGCCCGCCAGCTTACATCGCACAAAGGATTGGAATTGTTCCCGAAAATTTCACCCGATGGGCAGTGGATTGCTTTTTCAGCCGAATATACCGGAAGCAGACAGGTTTTTGTTATGCCCGTTGAAGGGGGAACTCCACAACAGCTCACCTGGTACAACGATGTTGGTCCCATGCCTCCCCGCGGTGGATTTGACAATGTGGTGCTGGGCTGGACATCCGACAGCAAAAACGTTTTCTTCCGCAGCAATCGTACGGAATACGGTGACCGTATGGGGCGGTACTATACCGTAAGTATTGAGGGTGGATTTGTTGAAGAGCTGCCCATTCCTTACGGTGGTTTTGCCGATCTTTCGCCCGATGATAATAAAGTGGCATTTGCATATGTCGACAGGGAATTCCGCACCTGGAAAAGGTACAAAGGTGGCCGGGCTTCCAGTCTGTGGATTTACGATCTGGTAAATAATACTTCCGAAGAAATAACCGACTGGGTGGGTACCGATCATATCCCCACCTGGTTTGAAGATAAAATTTATTTCGCATCCGACCGTGATCTTTGGCTCAATGTTCACAGTTATGATGTGAACACCAAAGAGGTTAAACAACTTACCTTCCATGATAAGTTTGATGTAATGTGGCCCAGCGGAAACAACGGGCAATTGATTTATGAAAATGGCGGATACTTGTATAAGCTCAACCTGGAAACCGGTTTGGAAGAGCGGGTGGTTGTAAACATTCGTTATGACAATCCGCATACATTGCCTTATTTCAAAAAAGTAAAGGACAACATTCACAGTATGGCCATTTCCCCTTCAGGTAACAGGGTGCTGTTTGATGCTCGTGGTGATATTTTTTCTGTTCCTGCCGGAGACGGTACCATTCATAATCTTACCAATAAGCAAGGCGTCAGGGCAGTTTACCCTACCTGGTCGCCCGATGGTAAATGGATAGCATATTATTCTGATGAGAGCGACGAGTATGAGGTATATCTATTGGAAAACAAGGAATTTGCCACCCCCAGGAAAGTTACCAGTGGTTCAAAGGGATGGAAATACCAGGCCACATGGTCCCCCGACAGTCGTTACCTTGTGTTTTTCGATCGCAGCATGAAACTGCAGTTACTGGATGTAAACAACGGCAGGATCACAGAAATTGATACACCCGGTACATTTGAAATCCGCAGCTACGACTTTTCGCCCGACTCACGCTGGGTAACCTATACCAACAGCAACTCCAACGGACAAAGTTCGGTATGGGTATATAATATTGAGAATGGCCAAAAGCACCAATTGACAGATCATACTTTTTCTGACACTAATCCGGTTTTCTCAAAATGTGGTAACTACATTTTCTTTACATCTAACCGCGATTTTAACCTTCAGTTCTCATCCTTTGAGTTTAATTATCTGTATACCAATGCAACCCGCATTTATGCACTGCATCTTACACATGACAGTCCCAGACTGTTCGAACCCAAAGAAACCATTGAGGAAACAGGTAATGACAATGAAAACAACTCTTCAACCAAACGCGAAAGGGTAGAGATTGACCCCGTAAATTCCGATCGCCGCATTGTGGCTTTCCCGCTTTCTTCCGGAAGTTACTGGGGGCTGCAGGCTGTGGATGACGGACTGGTTTATTTTACAGATTCAGGAATGAATCTTTATAAAGTTAAGGATCAGAAAAATGAATTGATCATGGGCGGAATCCGCAGCGGTATGGTTTCGGCCGATGGAAAGAAGTTTTTGTATAGCCACCGCGGTGATTACGGAGTTGCCGACCTGCGTCCCGGACAAACTGCCGGCGATGGCAAACTCAATCTCGATAATATGACCATGCGCATTGAGCCCCGTAAGGAATGGGAACAGATATTCCGCGACGGCTGGCGTATTTTCCGCGATTTCTTCTATGTGGGAAATCTTCATGGTGTAGACTGGGATGGTTTCTATGAAAAATACTCGGAAATGCTTCCCTATGTAAATCATCGTTTCGATCTGGATTATATTTTTGGTGAGATCATTGCCGAAACCAATACCGGTCACGCTTACGTTGATTATGGCGATTTTGAAAGGGTAGATCGTATTCAGAATGGCTTGTTTGGAGCAGAAATTAAAGCCGACAGACAGAGTAACCGGTATTTCTTCAGTAAGATCTATGAAGGTGAAAACTGGGACAGTTCCCGCCGCTCGCCCCTTACCATGCAGGGAATTGATGTGAAGGAAGGTGATTATCTTATTTCTGTTGAAGGTCAACAAGTTACTATGGCCGACAATCCTTACAAATTCCTTGAAAACCGTGTAGATGTGGCAACACGCATTACGGTTAGCAGCCGACCCGATGGTCGCGATGCACGCACCTATACCATACACCCCATTGCCAGTGAGCTGGAGCTTAAATACCTGGATTGGGTGAATACCCGCCGTGCTATGGTTGATGAACTGTCAGGCGGTCGTATCGGATATTTCCATGTGCCCAATACTGCACCGGACGGAAACCGCGAACTGCACAGAGGTATGTATGCCTATCATGACAAAGAAGCACTGATTATTGACGAACGTTTTAATGGCGGCGGATTTATTCCCGATAGAATGGTGGAAATGCTCAGTCGCGAAACCCATGCCTACTGGCATCGCCATGGGCTCGATCCCATGCGCACACCCGGAATCGCTCATGATGGACCCAAAGCCATGCTGATCAATCAGTTTGCATCATCAGGCGGAGATGCATTCCCCTATTTCTTCCGCCAGAAAAATCTGGGCACCATCATCGGTACACGCACCTGGGGCGGACTGGTTGGTATGACAGGCAATGCACGCCTTTCAGACGGAGGTTATATTGGTGTGCCCCGCTTTGGTATTTACAACCAGGAAGGGGAGTGGATCATCGAAGGTATCGGGATTTACCCCGATATTGAAGTAGTTGATAAACCTCACCTGGTTGCAGCCGGCAGAGACCCATCATTGGAGAAGGCCGTTGAAATCCTTCTTAAAGAACTGGAAGAGAATCCGCCCAAACCCTGGATCACACCCGAAGAACCTGACCGTTCGAAGTGGATTGAGGTTGAGATAGAGTAGGTTAAGGTTGAGCGATAGCGAAGTTGAACGAAGTGAAATCCCGAGACTAAAAGAATTCGGGATCCCGAGAGCAATAGCGATTCGGGATTAAGATTAAGGTTAAGATAGTAGTAACTTTTTACTGAATTTTAAACATATAAGGCATATAAGGGAGTTTTGAAAACGTTCTTGTATGCCTTTTTTTTGATGATTTATTACAAGTTTATAAGTGAAGAAGTAAATCTGCTTTTAATTTCAATTAGTTGAGAAATAGAACGCAGATAACGCTGATTCTCAACCGCCGATTAAATGGATTGAATCTGTGAAGATCTGCGTTGCTGTGCATCTGCGCTATCTGCGTTCCTGGTTTTTAATGATAGAAAAGTCAGGGTATGACTAAAATTCATGCCCTGACTAATTTTAATAGCAGCAAAATGATATTATTAAAACCCGATGCTCAGCGTGATTCCATTTCCGGTTAGTCCCAGGTTGGTAGAGGTTTCTGTGAAATTCATCCGGTGGTTATACTGAATCCCGAATTTTACCAGATCGAACAGGAAAAGGAAAGCGCCCTGCAAAATAACGGACTGTCCGTATCCTTTAAACATATCATGCCGTTTCTCATTTTTTCCTGCGGCATGAATCAACCATGCTCCACCGGCCATGTATAATATATCCAGTCCTGCATTGATTAGAAACAGATTTTCTGAACGGATGTGTTTTCTCATCATTTCATCTGCGCCAAGCATACTTATATCAGTACCGGCTATATCAAAAAGTGCATAAATGGCAATACCGGCATTTACGACATTCCAGGCGGCATTCATCTGGTGGAAATATTTTTTCTCGCCGTCGTAACGGATCCATCCGTAAGTTCCGGTAGCCATGTTTGCCAGTGCCCAGCCTCCCAGGAAATACATGCCGGATTTATTGATGTCGAGACTGCGGGTGTAGAAGTCTTCATGGGTTTGAGCCTGTAAATATAAAAATGAAAACAGGATAAAAAGCAAGGTGAAAATGATGCGTTGCATATCTTATTTTTTAGGAAACTACCAGGTAAATTAGGGTTTGATTATACAAGTCTATAAACACCTGATTTGGCTTTTGTGTTTATATGCTCCGATTTATTTTGATCAAAGTCGGTTTGTCAGCTATTTATAAAGGCCAGAAAATGGGCAGCAGCAACATTACCAAAGCCATAACCACAAGAGATAGGGGTAAACCCAGCTTCAGAAAGTCGGTGAATTTGTAACCTCCCGGACCCATAACCAATAGATTGGCCGGATGAGATATTGGGCTGAGGAAGCTGGCTGCGGCAGCAATGGAAATGGCCATCATGATCGTATAAGGAGAAACATCAAAACTTGCAGCTGCCTGAAGTGCTACCGGTGACATGATCACCACCAGTGCGGCGGGTGGTATTGCAAGGGTTGAAATCAATGTGAGAAGATATAAACCCGCAATAACTCCCCAGGGCCCAAACCTACCGAAAATTTCAACCACCTTTTCGGCCATCATGGCAGCCGCACCGGTTTGCTGCATGGCCAGGCCAAGAGGAAGCAATCCTGCAATAAGAAAAACCGATCGCCATTCAATGGCTCTGTAAGCTTCCTCCATTTTCAGGCAACCTGTAAGTACCATCAGGGCAATGCCAATAACAGCCGAAAGAGCAAGAGGTACCAGCCCGGCAAGTACCGGAACCAGGATGCCCAGCATGATAAGTGTTGCAGTTAAAGCTTTATGGGTTCTGAAAGTCGGGCTCATGGTATCTGTGAGAAGAATAAAATCACCGTCATTTCCCATTAACTCCAGCTTGTCGCGTTTTCCATATAGCAGAAGAGCTTCTCCAAAACGAAGAGGGATATTATGAAGATTTGTTCTGTATGCGCGACCTTCGCGCCAGATAGCCAGAACCGTTACACCATATTTTTTCCGGAAATTGATTTCACGGAGGGTTTTGCCTGCCAGTAATGATCGGGGAGCCAGAACAACCTCTGCCATTTGAATTTCACCGGTTTCAAGGCTTTGAGTGCCAGGTACTTTCTCATCTGGCAACTCAATATCCATAAGTCCCTGCAATAAGGGGAGGTCTTTGATGCTGCCCTGCACCAGTAAACGATCTCCGGGCTGAAACTTTTCGCCGGGTTTGGGCATAAGCAATTTCTCTCCCTCGCGTATAATACCCAAAACATTGAGCCCAAAAGCATCGCCCAATTGTGTGTCTGCAACTGCGCTTCCGAAAAGCTCTGAATCTTCATTGATCTCCATGATAAACAGTGCATCCTTAAGGCGATAAGTTTTGAGAAGATCATGAGTTTCTACTTGCGAAATCTTTTCAAACATCCCATCTTCTCCATTAGCCTTGATTTCATCGTCTAAACCATGCAATAACAAAACATCTCCCGGCTTGATGGTTTCTTTTTTAAGGGTCTGCCCCCAAAGGATTTTATCGCGCTTTAAAGCCAGGATGTTTACTTTTAGGTGTTTATTCAGATGCCTGTTCTCAGGACATTGTCCGATAAGAGAAGATTTCTCTCCAATGGTTGCTTCAAAAAAACTCAGGTCAGATAATCTAATATCATCAGGCGCAAAGCCGGTATCTTCCGGCAGTAGTATTTTCCATTCTCTGAGCGCGTTTATGGCATCATATCTTCCCTGAACGAATAGTTTGTCTTTTCCCCTGATCAGAGTATCTGGTCCGGGATCCAGAATTACGCCGCCGCCTTCTC
The DNA here is from genome assembly GCA_019429055.1 of Bacteroidales bacterium. Classification (GTDB taxonomy): domain Bacteria; phylum Bacteroidota; class Bacteroidia; order Bacteroidales; family UBA7960; genus SKVR01. The sequence goes on along the minus strand of JAHYJP010000020.1, from coordinate 20,330 downwards.
TTTTCACCGAAAGCACATTGATTCCCAGTGCTGCCCTCAGGCGGCTTTCTGCAAGAGTTTTTCCATCCAGTATGGATCCGGGTTTCACACGAATTAAAAAGGTACGCTCCTGCAGTTCATAAGAGGCCGGTAAAGCTTTTTTGCCTTTTTTTATCCCGTTTTTGGCCACATCGCGAACGGGTAAAAAATGGCGCCCGATCAGTGAAATAAAAATGATTCCGCCCAGCATTACACCCATTCCCACCGGTGTGAAGTCGAAAAGCTGAAAGGGTTCCAGCCCGGCATCCTGTAAAGCAAAACTTACAAGAAGGTTAGGGGGGGTACCGATAAGAGTTGTTAACCCGCCAAGCAAGCAGCCGTATGCCAGCGGCATAAGCAGTCGTGATGGTGCGCGGTTGGTTGAACGGGCTATATCCATAACAACCGGTAGCATAAGTGCAGCCACACCAATATTATTCATTACTGCCGAGAGCAATCCTGAAGTCATCATGATCACAAAAATCATCCGCCATTCAGTGGTTCCGGCAAGATTAAGCACCTGGCGGCCTATAATCCGGGCCACACCTGTTTGGTAAAGTGCAGCACTTAAAATAAACATGGACCATACGGTTACAACGGCAGGGTTGCTGAAACCTGAAAGTGCCTCGGCAGGTGAAACCAGCCCGCTGATACCCAATGTGCCGAGCACCAGCAGTGCCACAATGTCCATCCTTACCCAACCGGTAAAAAATAATACCAGTGCAGCTATAAGGATGAAAAAAACCAGCAGTACTTCAAGTGTCATTGATGGTAATGGAGAAAGGTTCTACATGCACTGTTTGAAAACGGATTAATCGGGGTAAAAATACAATTAATTTTTCAAATATCTTCTCAGGATCCTTTTGGCTACAGTGGTTTAAATGTAAAACTCATTTGAATGATCAGAACTGATATCATCTCCTGTTTTTCATTACCCAGTATAATCCTTTCTGGTTCGACCTCATTTCGGGTAGTATCAGTTGAATGATTATATGCTCCAGAAATGATAGTATGCCCCAGGAAACCATAAAATAATAGAAGTAGATATTGAATCCAAAAACAAAAAGAACAAAGAAAAAAGCGCCTTGAATATAACCGCCGATTTTCCAGGAGTATAAATGCAGGCTGGGAAATCGCCGGAACTTTATAACAGATAATAGATTGGATAAAACAAATAAGGTGAGAAAAGCACCAAAACTTACCGTGTGCGGTGCAAAATCATCCCATTTAAAAACAATTACGCCGGTTACGGCCAATATATAAGTTCCTAAGTCAGCAATGGAATCAAGACGGGCACCGAATTCAGTTTGTTGTTTCAGCATGCGGGCAATAAGACCGTCGAGGATGTCGGTAATAAGATTTATAACAAGTAAAACTACAAACAGACTTTCGTAACCGAGCAGGGCAAAAATCAGAATAACCGGGAATGAAATGAGTCTGTAAAAGGAAAGTATATTTGGGATATTGATTTTTGAAGTCATGATTTTACAGGGTGCGTTTTCCTTTTTTTCTTCAGAGTAAGGTACTCCTATACTTCTCTTTTACCGAAAAGGCTGCTTCCTACCCTTACCATAGTACTGCCTTCACCAATGGCTATAGCCCAGTCATCAGACATGCCCATAGAACGTTGATTGAAGTTATCATCTTCCCGGAAATATTTCTTTTTCACCGTGTTAAAATCAAAACGTAATTGCCTGAACTCTTTCCTGATTTTTTGCTCATCATCTGTAAATGTAGCCATCCCCATCAGGCCTCTTATCCTGATATTCTTCATTTTCCGGAATTCTTCACTTTCAAAAATATCCATTGCTTCTGAGAGATCCAATCCAAACTTGGTCCCTTCATCAGCAATATAAACCTGAAGCAGGCAATCAATAACACGATCATTCTTCAGGGCTTCTTTATTGATGGTTTTTAATAATTTCAAACTGTCAACGGAATGAATTAGTTTTACAAAGGGGGCAATATACTTTACTTTATTGGATTGCAAATGCCCAATCATGTGCCATTGAATATCTTTCGGCAGTGCTTCGTATTTAGGTACAAGTTCCTGGGCTTTGCTTTCACCAAAAATCCGATGACCACAATTATACAATTCCATGATCTCATTATCTGTCTTGGTCTTGCTTACAGCAACAAGAATTACATGGGCAGGGAGTTCACTTATTAGCTCGTGATAATTATCAGCGATCTGCGACATAACAATTTTCAATTATTTATCACAAAGATAAGGAAGATAGCCACCTGCAAACACTATTTCATAAATTTTTTTCTGACCGTTAATGCATATGTTTATCTTTGCACCATGCAAGAAATGATACTGATACTGGATTTTGGTTCTCAATATACTCAGTTGATAGCCAGAAGAGTAAGGGAGTTAAATGTATATTGTGAAATACATCCTTACCATCATATACCTCAATCCCTCGAAGGGGTTAAAGGAGTAATTTTATCGGGCAGCCCCTCAAGTGTGCGCGACCCTGAAGGACCGAAGATTGATCTGAATCACTTTTACGGTAAAATACCTTTGCTTGGAGTTTGCTATGGTGCTCAATATGTTGCACAACATAAAGGTGGTATGGTGGAAGCTTCAGCAACACGTGAATATGGAAGGGCCAACCTTGCTTTTATTGACAGACATGAATTGTTAATGGATGGTGTTGGTGATAATTCGCAGGTTTGGATGTCGCATGCCGATACCATAACGAAAATTCCGGATCATTTTAAGCTCATTGCAAGTTCCAACGATGTGGAAGTTGCTGCTTTTAAGGATTTGAATGCGCCTGTTTTCGGACTTCAGTTTCATCCGGAGGTTTATCATTCTACTGATGGATTAGCACTTCTGAAGAATTTTGTTGTGGATATTTGCCATTGCCCTCAGAGCTGGACTCCTGAATCCTTTGTTTCAATGACGGTTAAGGAACTGAAAAATAAATTGGGCAACGACAAAGTTGTGCTGGGTTTGTCTGGAGGCGTAGATTCAAGTGTTGCCGGAGTGTTGCTGCACCAGGCCATTGGGAAACAGCTCCATTGTATTTTTGTTGATAATGGACTGCTGCGCAAAAATGAATTTGAAGATGTTCTTGCATCTTATGAGAACATGGGGCTCAATGTAAAGGGAGTGCGTGCTGCCGACCGATTCCTTTCTGCCTTAAAGGGAGTAAGTGATCCGGAAGAAAAAAGAAAGATCATAGGCAGAGCATTTATTGAAGTTTTTGATGATGAAGCACATAAAATTCAGGATGTTAAATGGCTTGCCCAGGGTACAATTTACCCTGATGTTATTGAATCGGTATCGGTAAACGGGCCATCTGCAACCATAAAATCGCATCATAATGTAGGCGGATTACCCGATTTTATGAAGCTCAAAGTCGTAGAACCTCTCAACAGCCTTTTCAAAGATGAAGTACGACGTGTGGGTTCCAGCCTGGGGATCAATCCAAATCTGCTCAACAGGCATCCTTTCCCGGGCCCCGGTCTTGGCATCAGGATATTAGGAGATATTACCGCCGAAAAAGTGAGGATTTTACAGGAGGTTGATCATATTTACATCAAAGGTCTTAAGGACTGGCACCTTTACGATCAGGTGTGGCAGGCTGCAGCTATTCTTTTGCCTGTGCAAAGTGTAGGTGTCATGGGCGATGAAAGGACTTATGAAAATGTGGTTTGTTTAAGGGCTGTGGGCTCCACCGATGGAATGACTGCCGATTGGTCGCACCTGCCCTATGATTTTATGGCCAAAATGTCGAATGATATAATTAATAGGGTAAAGGGCGTTAATCGTGTGGTTTACGACATCAGTTCAAAGCCACCTGCTACCATAGAATGGGAATAATTTTAATTACCTTTACAATAATATGTAATTGCATACGTGTTTGTTTGGTAGATTTGTTACTAACTAAAGTATAGTCAAGTGTTGAAGAAAGCTTTTTTGATTCTGCTGTCATTTATAATTATTTCCGGGAATGAGATTCTCAATGCACAGGATTCTCCACCGGTTGTAACACGATCACAAACCATTCAGGTTGTGGATGGAAAAGAGTATTTTTTTCATCCGGTTTTACAGGGACAGACTTTGTTCTCCATTGCCAGAGCCTATGGTGTAAGCCAGGAGGATATTTATGAAGCGAATCCCGAGCTCAGAGATCATGGCCTCAGGTTTGATCAGATCATCAGGATTCCTGTAAAACATGATGATAAATCTCAACAGGTTACATCAGGTACCCTAAAAGAAACTACGTGGATAGAACATCAGGTCAGGAGAAGAGAAACTGTTTACGGTATTTCAAGGCAATATGGGATCAGTCAGGAAGACTTGCTGAGAAACAACCCCCATGCCAGGGCCGGCCTTCGACCCAACATGATTCTTCGTATTCCCAGGCAATCCGAAAGAATCGTAAGTTATATAGAGTATACAGTACCACCCGGTCAAACGATGTTCTCTCTCACCCGCGAGTTTAATGTTTCCAATGAAGAGATCGAAAAGCTTAACCCCCAGTTAAAAGATGGGCTCAAAGCCGGCCAAACTTTAAGAATACCTGCTGAAGCAGGACCTGAGCAACAACCTCCCTTTATAGTTGAACCCCGTCCCTTTGAAGTAGCTCCGGAATATCCTGAAGACCCTATTGCCATTCATCCTTATTGCGATGATCCGATATTGAAGGAATATTATAATGTAGCATTGCTCATTCCACTTTATCTTGAAAGGGTAGATACAGAGTTTGCTGAAAATCCTGACTCAAGACATCCATCGTTTGCTTTTATGCAGTACTACGAGGGTTTATTGATTGCACTGGATTCGGTAAGAAGAATGGGTGCGGATATAAGACTCAGCGTTTTTGATGTATGTGACGATCCAGGCAAAGCCCATGCTGTATTGCGCAAGCCCGAAATGGCCAATATGGATCTTATAATAGGGCCGTTTAATGCCAATACAATGGATATCGTGGCACAGTTTGCCATGCGCAGAAATATTCCTGTAGTTTCGCCATTACACTGGGAGGATAACAGGCAACTGGTCTCTTATCCCATACTCTTTCAGGCAACACCATCCATTCAAACACAAATGAATGATATGGCAAAATTTGTGGCAAGAAATTATGCCAATGATAATATCATTCTGGTTCATAACAATCAGCCTTTGACCCTGATAAATAGTTACAAGGCAACCCTTAATAGAGAACTGAATTATATAGATTATTATCGCGACAGCTTAAACCTGGCAAAAATTGATGGCTATTTTCTCAATGGAGTATACGTTGGGGAGCGGCTTACCAATGTATATGTCCTGCATGATTCATTGCTTCAACCGCGCCTGGATGATAAGGAAAGGTCCCTTTACGAGCAATATATGCAAAGAGAAAGTATGAAGGAAGTGGTTTATTCGCTGGGAGGTATGGACAAAATAAAGGATATGCTGGATGCCAACAGACGGAATATTCTTGTTACTCCCATGGGTGGAGAGGCCATTATTTCAGATTATACCAGGCAGTTGAACCAGATGCGTGATACTTTTGATATTACAGTATTAGGGGTACCGCAGTGGCGCGATTACAGATCGCTCGACTACAGATATCTGCAAAACCTTAGGGTTCATCTTTTCACATCCGATTTTATCGATTACGATAAGAAATTCAACATTGATTTTATCAGAAGGTATCGCAAGGAAAATCATGTTGAACCTGATATTGTTGCATTCAGAGCTGTTCATACCGGAATGTTTTTCTTTTCTGCCCTTATGCAATACGGTAGCGATTTCCATAAATGTACTGCACTTATAAACAGAACCAAGTCTTCGGGCAGTCCGTTCAGGTTTTACAAAGCCTTTGGTGAAAGTGGCGGCTGGGAGAATAACTTCGTTTACATTTTTAAATATGAGAACTACCGGCTTAAAGATGTAAAAGAGCCGGATCGTGAAATTACCCGGCTCGATTAAAATTTGAAAGTTTTCTGAATTCTTTTCTTACTATCGGAGGTCGATAATATCCACGTCAGATGGGAAATCGGCCCTGTTAAAGGCAAATAACCTGTCGTCGACTTCGTGGTTTGTCCTGGTTCTTCCCAGAGTATAAGTATAGGTTCCTCCATGGCGGTCGTAAGCTATCGTATATACCAGCATTTGATCACTGGCATTGAGGGCTACACGGTATTTGAAAAATGACTGGGGTGCATTGGGAACAAGATCAATAATATCGACCGTTTTTCCATCGAAAGTTTCCTGGCGCACAAAACGACCTCTGTATTCGTCGTCGAAGTTATCGAGAAGGGCAGTGGGGGTAAGACCTCCTTCCATATTTTCCACATAATTAATATGGATTTCGTACATATCATCAAGATAATTCCATACGGTTTCACCATCTGAGATAAATACATTATCTCCAATAACCATACGGTATTTATCTCCTTTTGAGTATATTTTACCTGTCATGGTTTCTACAATTTCCATTGCAGTGTTTTCCATTTTGTAGGTAAACTCAACTTCCATGGTGCGGAAGCTTTTGATTTTACTGCTTGCTTTGGTGAGTAATTCACTTGCAATCTGTTCAGCACGCGGATGATGATCTGTCTGGGCATATAATGTTGCAGAAAGTAATAAGGCTATAAAAGGAAGAATCTTTTTTATCATGATTAGGGGTTTTACAATTAATGGTTACTTCTCAAAATTTGTTCCAAAGTCATTTCGTCTTTAATTTTTACCTCACGTGCCTTACTTCCTTCAAAGGGGCCGACAATACCTGCAGCTTCCAGTTGGTCAATAATGCGGCCTGCACGGTTATAACCCAGTTTAAGTTTCCTTTGCAGAAGTGATGTGGATCCTTGTTGTGTGGCAACAATTACCCTTGCCGCATCTTCAAAGAGTTCATCTCTTTCCGAAGGATCAAAATCTTCCATATCACTACTTTCCTCATCGGCATATTCGGGTAGCATAAATGCATCTGGGTATGCCCTCTGTGAGCCAATGAATTCTGTGATTTTTTCAATTTCAGGTGTGTCAATAAAAGCACATTGCAACCGCAGCAAGTCGCTGCCGGTGGAAAGAAGCATATCGCCGCGGCCTATCAGCTGATCGGCCCCGCCGGTATCAAGAATGGTACGCGAGTCAATTTTGGATGTAACCCTGAATGCCACCCTTGCCGGGAAGTTAGCTTTAATCATACCGGTTATAATATTTACCGATGGCCTTTGTGTGGCTATGATCAGGTGGATGCCCACAGCCCTTGCCAGCTGCGCAAGCCGTGCAATGGGAAGCTCAAGTTCCTTTCCGGCTGTCATGATAAGATCGGCAAATTCATCAATGACCAGGATAATGTAAGGCATAAACTTGTGGCCTTCTTCAGGATTAAGGCGGCGGCTGATAAATTTCGAATTGTACTCTTTGATGTTTCTTACCTGTGCATCCTTTAAAAGATTATACCTGTGATCCATTTCAAGGCACAAGGAGTTGAGTGTACGCACTACCTTGCGGGTATCGGTAATAATGGCTTCTTCCGAGTCGGGAAGTTTAGCCAGATAATGACGTTCTATTTTTGAGAACAGATTCAGTTCTACCTTTTTGGGGTCAACAAGTACAAACTTAACGTAAGCCGGATGCTTCTTGTAAAGGATGGATGCCAGAATAGCATTCAATCCTACCGATTTTCCCTGACCGGTGGCACCTGCCATAAGCAGGTGAGGCATTTTCGTAAGATCGGCAATGTAGGTTTCATTGGCAATGGTTTTTCCGAGTCCGATGGGCAACTCAAAGGTAGAACTTCTGAACTTTTCTCCCGACAAAATGCTCTTCATAGAAACAATTTCGGGTTTGCTGTTGGGAACTTCAATACCGATTGTTCCGCGGCCGGGTATTGGCGCAATAATGCGGATTCCCAGTGCCGAAAGGCTAAGGGCAATATCATCTTCCAGGTTTCGGATCTTGCTGATCCTTACACCGGCTGCAGGCACGATTTCGTATAAAGTTACGGTGGGCCCAATGGTAGCCTTGATCTTATCAATCTGAATCGAATAGTTCCTCAGGGTATCAAGGATCCGTTTCTTGTTGGCTTCCAGCTCTTCCTTATCAACACGTATGGTACTGGCACCATAATCATCAAGCAGATCAACGGGAGGAAGCTGATATTTCGGAAGATCAAGCGTGGGGTCATAATCACCCAGTTCGGCCAGCTTTTCTTCGGCGGTTTTTTCAGCTGAAGGATCGTCGATAGCCTGGTAATTGCTGTTGCTGATCTTTGAATCATCGGCAATCTCAATCTCCAGATCCGGATTGTTTTCTTCCTGGCTGTTATCGTCATTTTCTTTGCTGGTACCATTTTCTCCAACATTGTATTCAAAGAACGGATCATTTTCACCACCCTGATTTTCTCTTTCTCTGATGCGCTCCATAATCGCCGTTTCGGAATCAAACTCATCATCCTCATCGCTATCGCTCTTGTTATAGTCATCAATTACATCAGGGTATGACTCATCTTCAGTGTTTTCATCCGTTTGGATGCCGCTATCTTCAATGGCTTTCCCTTTATCCTTGCCACGGAACAGATCCATCAGCTTCCTGTAATGATAGGTGTTAATATTGAAAACGACTATAAGAAAGCTGGCGAGAGCAAACAGAATAATAAATCCGGTTCCTACTTTTCCCAGTATACCGTTGAGCCAGATATTGCTCTGGTAGCCAAAAGTTCCGCCCAGCAGCAAACCTTCGCCACGGGTAAAAACAAAACCCAGTGCTATTGATAACCAGATCATTGAAAAGAAACTGTAACGTAAGGTTTTCCATATCGGTAACACGGAAATACGGGTCATAAGTTTAAACCCGACCACAAAAAACATCAGGGTAAAAAGGAAAGATGAGACCCCGAACCACTTTTTTATAAAAAGATGCGCTGTTATGGCACCCAGACGTCCCATCAGGTTCTGGGCTTTGATTTGTGTATCTCCGAGAAGCTCAATATTAAATGTACGGTCGTTGATAAGACTGTCGTCGGTTTTCCAGTTTACCAGGTAGGAACTGAACGACAAAAACAGGTAAAAAGCAATGATAACCAAAAGCAATCCAAAAATTTTGCGCAGTCGCTGATCTTTGAAAGATGCAAAAAATTTCTTCAAGGTGAATTCATTCCCTTTCAGATCGTTTTTTTTGGAATTATCGTTACCGGATTTCGGTTTGAAGGTATTTTTTGAAGATGTCTTGTTGTTCTTTTTACGCATTGCTTCCTGCATTACTTTTCTCAAACGCAAAATTAGCAAAACTATTGCAATACCCAAGGGTGCAACCTTATCCAGTCATCCTAATTTGTTTATCTTTGCAAATCTTTTTAAAATGAACCAGCGAATGGGAAGAATTCTGGCACTGGATTACGGTCAAAAGCGCGTAGGTATAGCAGTTACTGACGAAAGCCGCATCATTGCCAATGGTCTGAAAACAGTGCATGTAAAAGATGTTATGGATTTTCTGAAGGAATATGTGTCAAAGGAAAATGTTGATTGTATTGTTGTGGGTGAACCGCGTGATATGAAAAACCAGGCATCGGATGCATCACGTTTTATTGAGCCTTTTGTGAAGCATTTAAAAAAACAATTCCCTGATATTGTTGTTGACAGGATGGATGAGAGATTTACCTCAAGAATGGCATTTCAAACCATGATTGATGCGGGACTGGGAAAGAAAAGCCGTCAGAATAAAGAACTTGTTGATACCATAAGTGCCACTCTCATACTGCAATCTTATATGGAATTGCTGGCTTTTAAACAGTCAGGAAAATAAACGAAGTTAAAGATTAAATATAGTTTAAAGAAATGATTCTACCTATAGTAGGGTATGGTGACCCGGTACTGAAAAAGAAAGCAGGCGATATTGATAAAAGTTACCCCAACCTTGCAGAACTCATTGAAAATATGTGGGAAACCATGTATAATGCCAATGGTGTGGGTTTGGCAGCACCACAGATTGGAAAACCCATCAGGCTTTTTCTCGTTGATGCAAGTCCGTTTGAAGATGAAGAAGAGGAACTGAAAGACTTTAAAAAAGTATTTATCAACGCCCGGATACTGGAAGAAACCGGCGAAGAGTGGCTGTTCAATGAAGGCTGCCTGAGTTTTCCCGATTTGCGGGAGGATGTTTTGCGAAAACCAAAGATCAGAATTCGCTACCAGGATGAAAATTTCGAAAGCCATGAAGAAGAATTTGATGGTATTGCAGCCCGCATCATTCAGCATGAATACGATCATATCGAAGGGATTGTTTTCGTTGACAGAATTTCTCCACTGAAAAGACGTTTGATAAAAAATAAACTCACAAGCATCATAAAAGGAGCGGTAAGTCCTTCCTATAAAATGAGATTTGCCCAGCGCAAATAATACCCGGATCAGCAAAATCATCGAAAGCTCACTCTAAATGCAATATTTTACCCATACTTTATCCAATGGTATAAGATTGGTTCACAAACCTGTTGACAGCATGGTGGCCCATTGCGGAATTACCATTAATGCAGGCTCACGCGATGAATTGCCGGCCGAGCAGGGTATGGCACACTTTATTGAACACCTGATATTCAAAGGTACCGGTAAAAGAAAGGCCTATCATATTCTCAGCCACATGGAAAATGTAGGTGGTGAGATCAATGCTTACACCGGTAAAGAAGACACCTGCATTTACGCATCCTTTATGCATATCCACTATGCACGTTGTCTTGATCTTATTTCTGATATTGTGTTTCATTCCTCTTTTCCCGAAAAGGAGATACAGAAAGAAAAGGATGTGGTTATTGATGAAATAAACTCTTACAAGGATAGTCCGGGCGAGCAGATCTTTGATGATTTTGACGGGTTGGTCTTTAAAGACCATCCCCTGGGTAATAATATATTGGGCACACCACGTCATTTGAAAAAATTCAGAAAAAATCATATTCTTAATTTTTTGGAAAGAAATTATGTAACCCATGAAATGGTTATTTCATCTGTCGGGAATATTGATTTTAATAAACTCATAAGGCTTGCAGAAAGATATTTTGGTCATCTTCCCTCAAGTGTGAAAAGCCTTCCACGGGAAATTCTCAACGGCTATCATGCAGAAACCAGGCTTGTGAAACGACGCAATCATCAGGTTCATTGTGTGATCGGCAACCGGGCCTACAGTGCCGATGATGATAAAAAGACTGCACTGGTGCTGCTCAACAATATTCTTGGCGGACCGGGTCTTAACTCGCGTCTGAACATGGCGGTGCGCGAGAAACACGGACTGTGTTACAATATTGAAAGTCATTATCAGCCCTATTCCGATACCGGGCTGTTCAGTATTTACCTGGGAACAGATCATGAATTTATTGACAGGGCGGTGGGATTGGTTCTTCGCGAACTTGAACGCTTGCGCGAAAAACAACTGGGAAGCCTGCAGTTAAAAAGAGCAAAACTCCAGTTGCAGGGGCAGGTTGCCATCTCCTTTGAATCCAATCTTAATGAAATGTTATCTCTGGGAAAAAGTATAATATTGTATAATAAGATCGATACGCTGGAACAGATCAATCAGAAAATTGAAAAGGTTACTGCATCCGAACTTCTGGATGTTGCTAATGAAGTAATGGATCCTGCCAGACTGAGTATGCTTATGTACAAGCCCAGATAGTGAACATCCGGCTTCTTATTAAAATCTGACAAATGAATATTATCCATCCTGATATTGAAAAATATGCACAACAGCACACCAGTGCCGAAAGCAATGTTTTAAAACGTCTGAACCGTGAAACTCACGCAAAGGTACTGCGCCCTCGTATGTTATCTGGTCATATGCAGGGAAAACTGCTTGAAATGATCAGCTGCATGTTGAAGCCTGAAACTATCATTGAAATAGGAACATATACAGGCTACTCTGCCATTTGCCTTGCCCTCGGCCTAAGGCCGGGTGGTAAGCTTCATACCATTGATCACAATCCCGAACTTGAAAGTTTTACCCGAAGCTTTTTTGAAGAAGCCGGACTTTCGGAAGTTATTGAGTATCATATCGGAGAAGCTTCTGATATTTTGCCGCAATTGACAGGGCCTTTTGATCTGGTGTTTATTGATGCCGACAAAGAAAACTACCTGAAGTATTATGAAGAAAGTCTGGGCAAGCTTCGTAAGGGTGGAATAATTCTCGCTGATAACGTGCTCTGGAGTGGAAAAGTTTTGTCAGAAACTACAGCAAAAGGTGATGAGGAAGCAGAAGCACTGATTGAATTCAATGAATTTGTGCAGAAAGATACACGGGTTGAAAATCTTTTGTTGCCATTCAGGGATGGACTCACCATAATCAGGAAGCTTTAAAAAGTTTTTTGGTGGTTTATTGGGTCAGGCATAGGTGCCAATCTCAGAAGCAATTTCTTCCATAAGCCACATGGGAGTGGATGTGGCTCCGCAAATTCCAACTTTCCTTGCATCCTTAAACCAGTCAATCCGGAGTTCATTTTTATCCGAAATAAAGTAGGAATTGGGATTATTTTGCCGGCAAATTTCAAAGAGGTATCTCCCGTTGGAGCTTTTTTTCCCGCTTACAAAGATTACCAGATCGTGGTCTTTTGCAAACTTCGCCATGTGGGGCCCCCGGTTCGATACCTGTCCGCAGATAGATCGGGAAATCTGCAGATTAATATCTGGATTGCAGTTTTTCTGCATCATTCTTTCCCTGATATGTCTGATCAGTTCCTCATACTGCTCTTTACTTTGGGTGGTTTGACTGAAAAGGGTTATGGGTTTTGTGAAATCGATTTTATCCAGGTTTTCAAATCCGGAACCCACAACTATGGCGTTATTGCCGGTTTGACCTGTTAGCCCGTTTACCTCGGCATGTCCTTCTTTCCCGAAAATAACCACCTGTCCTTCTATATCGCGTATTTTCTCATAACCTTTTTTGATCTTGTTCTGAAGTTTCAGAACTACAGGGCATGATGCATCGATGAGTTGGATCTGATTTTCCCGTGCTATGCTGTACGTTTCGGGTGGCTCTCCGTGAGCCCTTATAAGTACACGGGTGTTTTTAAGTTTCCTGAAATCCTGATGGTCAATAATAACCAGGCCTTTTGTTTTTAATCTTTCAACTTCTTTGTTGTTGTGAACAATATCTCCCAGACAAAAAAGTGAGCCATGCTGATCCAGCTGTTCTTCTGCTACTTTTATGGCATTGATAACCCCGAAGCAAAATCCTGAACTCTTATCAATGTTGATCTCCATAATTTTCTGAATTACCTGATGCTGGGTACTTCGGTGCCGCCCGCAAATAATCTGTCGAGGTTTGTGGAAATGGAAAAGTGGTTGGGTGCACCTGCCAGGTGATAATTGGATCTGCCGTAGTGAAACATGAAGTTGGCTATTCTTACTCCAACACCCCATGATAATCCAACGGTTGAAAGCCTTGTGTCAACTCCCATTTCCTGTCGCCTGCGGTAATTGTAACCTATGCCGGCAATAAAATTTTCGGTGGGAGTAAATTCCATCCCGAAAACTGCATGCCGAAGCAGTTTGTCACTAATTTCACTCATTCTCTCCTGCGAGGTTGTAGCTCCGGTATCGAAAGTGGAAAACGCAGGGCCACTTGAAACGGGGTCTTCATAAGTAAGATCATAGTTATGAAGATTGTGAGCCACAAACGAAAATCTGAGTGGCGCATTGATAAGTTTTTTTGAAATACCGAAAACGATATCGAAGGGGAGAGGTTCCCTGTCGCTGTAATAAGTGGTGATTTGACGCCCGATATTTCTGAAAACAAGACTTGATGCAATCAATCTTTCCTCATCAAAATATCCCACAGCAATATCTGTTGCCAATCCAAAAGATGAATACTGCTCAAAGGTTGAACTTATGGCCTTAATGTTACTGCCAATACTTATTTTTTCAGTTAATGCCCTTCCCCAACCCAAACTAACAACATACTCTCCGGCAGTGAATTCCCCAAATGTGTTTCCCATTTCGTCAGCATCCAGAAAAGTTCCGTAATTGATATAAGAGATACCAAGGGTAAGATTGCCTATTCGATTAAAACCTTTTGAAAATGCAGCCGTACCGTAGTTGATATCACCAAAATAATCCACAAAGTTGAGCGACAGGTTATTTTCGAGTCCGGGATTTATTAAGGAAGGATAAAAAAGTGCCATGCCCAGGTCGTTGTCGAGGGTAGGTACTGCATAACCTCCAAGTGCAGTTATTCTTGCGGTAGACGGCAGATTAATGAATTCATAAACCCGCCCGCTTTGCCTTTGGGCAAAAGCTTCGGATGTATTAAACATAACTCCGCACAGCAAAATATACACACAGATTATAACGGGGTACTTTCTTTTTCTCACAAATATTCGGATTAATTCGTGGTTTGTTGACCAGATTAAAACGACAGGCCGGGGCAAATATTGCCAAAAATGTTGCCCTGCCGCAAAGGCTTTGCAAAAATACCAACAATCAGGGGAAAACAAAGTTTTCCTATTCAAGAATAGATTCACGATGTATTACCATGCGGGTTTTTGTAGTTAAAACCGGAATGGGCGACTGATTAATCATTTGCTGTGCATAAGAGCCCATTATTACAGGTTGAGACGAGAATTCCTGCTCGGTCATAATAGAGATCAAATCAGCATTTCTTTTCTCGGCATATTCAATTGTTGCCCTGGTAATATTGTCAGATACTGCTTTTTCGTTGATATATCGCAAGCCGGACTTAATAACCAGCGAAAGCGCTTCCCTGGTATTGTTCTCAACTCGTTCTTCAATGTTTTTTAATTTGGAACTGTATAGAGAAAGAATGTTTATCTGCGACTTGAAATGTTTGGCTAATTCAATGGTAAATGGTACTTTCTGAATGGTTTCAAAAGTACTGTCGATAGGAATTACGATCTTTTCAATGGGGTTGGCTTTTATCTTGTAATTTATCTTTACCGTAATTACAGGCTTATTGGCATAAGTAATGATTTTTGAAGCATTATTTCCCACCCATAACTCTTCGAAACCCGACATACCATGCGCACCCGCAACAATCAACCAGGATTCAGTATACTTTGCCAGATTCGTAATTTCTTCATAGATTTTTCCGGTGAGTATACGAAAGGTAATTTTGCCGGGAATTGTGCTTTCGTATTTCTTGATCAGTTTTTCGAAACCCTTTTCAACACTTGTGGGTTTATTTTTGCTTCCTTCAGGTAAAACTTTATCAACATCTCTTTTTTTGCTTACGTATACCAGTTTGATATCAAGGCCGGTTCTTGATGCTACTCCTAAGGCATATTCAAATGCTTTTATGGATGATTTGGAGAAATCAATCCCTACAACGATATTGCTCATGGTTGTGTTTTTTGTGGTTTATATGCCGCTAAATTAATAAATTATGACGACAAATAGAAGATATATTATTGCAGGCGAAAAAATTACAATAGAACCGGAATTCAGTCTGTAAAAACCTAATGACCTTCAACTGATAGATGCATCAGTTCTGAATGAATTTCCAATATTCGTGGGATAAGCAGCATGGAATTATCATTGGGCAAAAGATAATCGGCAAGTTCTTTCTTTCTTTCCTGGCTCATCTGGTTTTGTAAACGATCAAGAACTTCCGTGCGACTTATGGTATCGCGCTTCATAACCCTTTCAATAAGGATCTCTTCAGGAGCATGCACCAGTATGGTTTTATCAAAACGTTTGTAACCACCTGTTTCAAAAATTATTGCAGCTTCCTGCATGCAATATGGTTTGCTCTCCTGTTGTTTGGCCCATTGATCAAACATTTTATGAACTTCGGGATGGATAATTTTATTAAGTTCTTTCAGCTTTTCCTTATTTGAAAACACTTTTCCTGCCAGGGCTTTTTTGTCAACGCTTCCTTCGGATGTGATAACCCCTTTGCCAAAAAGAGCTTTTACCTTTTGAATGATTGAAGGGTTTGTGTAAAGCTTTTTTGCTTCAATATCAGCATAAAAAACCGGAACATTGAGCATCTCAAAAAATCTGCAAATAACAGTTTTTCCGCTTCCCATATTACCGGTAAGAGCAACTTTAAGCATGGGTCATTACCTTTTTATCAGGATATATTCTACTTCTGCAGGTCTGATGCGTATAATATCAACCAGTGAAGGACTTTCCCTGATCTCAACTTCAAGTCTGAACCTGCCCGGCGATAAAGTATCAGGGCAGTTGACGCGCACACTGAACATATCAGCAGTTATAGCATTTACATCTTTAAGTGCAACCAGGTAATATACATTAACCCGGTCGGGGAAAAGCATAAGATCCTCTGCATTAATATCACTACTTGCACTGCAGTCAATTTCAACTGCCAGATCAACAGTGGCTTCAGTAAATTCTTCAACAGACAAAAATACTTCTACTTCATTTTGGGAAAAAGTGACCTGTCTGTTCTTCCAGGGATTTTCCAGGCTTATGGTTCGGGCAATATCCTGGTATACACCTTTGGTCCGCAGTGGGCTGGTTCTTACAAATGAAACTGAGTCAGCCATATTTAATGGACCCGATACCACAATAGAATCGGGAGTAAGGGCGGGTATGTCATATATTTTAAAGCCTGTTTGTAATTCCAGGTCTTTTACAAATCTTACAGGTACCTTTTTGGAGAAGGCCTTGATGGTATGAAAAAATATAGTATCGGGATGCACTGTTAATGCTGAGCGCGGAATATCGCTCAATAACGAAAACCTTATTTCGGCTTGAGAAGATGTCATATAATACATCTGGATCCCGTCGCGTCGAATTTGCTGTAAGGTATTGAAATCGGAGTCAATCCGGCTTACTCTTCGCAGAAACCGCGATGAAAGGAGTTTGACTCCTGTGGATTGGGCATTTATAATGAAAGTACTGTCGCTTTGTCCGGTAACAATAAGTTCGGAAGGGATATTCACCAGCTCTATACTAACCGGAATAATAGCCGCACTTTCCCTTGAAAGCTTAATAATAAGCCAGGACATAAAACTAAAAGCAAGACATAGCATAAAAATATAAGCTTTTCGGCGCGTTTGCGGAGAGTTTTCAATACTATGCCATGGCATTGCTTTCATGGTATTACTTTTAATTTAATCATATTTAAAAAAATCCTGACCGTGAATAGTAACGACACGATCAGGATTTTAAATCTTTACTTTGCTGTTAACGGTTCTCAGAAAGCTGCTGCTCCTGCGGACCATCCATAGCTACCGCTGATTTTTCAACTCTTAAACGTATCTCGGGTGCAACCTCAATGGTAAAAGTTTTTTCCTGAACCTCGGTGATCTTTCCGTGAATGCCACCGATAGTAATTATCTTATCACCTTTTTTTAAAGCTTCCCTGTATTTACGTGCATCTTTTTGCTTTTTTAATTGCGGACGAATAAAAAACATGTAAAATACCACAATGATTAAAATCAAAGGCAGGAATGCTGCAAATCCGCCACCTTCGCCCTCTGTAGCCATTAATAAAATGTTAAGCATATTCATAATTGTTTTGTTTAAATGATTATATAATGATAAAATGTTTTACTGCTCCATTACTTCTGCTGTAATACGTAAAGTTACAACAGATTCTTCAGCATTGGAAAGAACTCTTACTGATTCTGACTGAAAACCTCTTCTGCCCGATGAGTTGAAAACAACGTGAATTCTGCCTTCTTTGCCTGGCATAACCGGGTCTTTGGGATAGTCTCCCACTGTACAGCCACACCCGCTGCGAATTCCGGTAATAAGCAATGGGCTGGTACCGGTATTGGTAAAACGAAACCCGTAGGATACTCTTTCGCCGGTTATGATTTTGCCGAAATCGTGTACATCTTTCTGGAAACTAATAAAAGGACCACCTGATTCAGGATTTATCCCTGATCTGCCATTGCTTGTTTCTGTCTGTGCTGGCTGATTGCAACCGGCCAGGCAAATAAAAAATAACAATATGCCTGGAAAATAAAAAACCTGCTTTTTCATTTTTATCTTTAAGATTTACTGATTTTCAAAATTTTATTTTCAATACTGAGTTCTTCAACCAGTTTGTCCAATACACCATTCACAAAGACCTTACTTTTAGGTGTACTGTACATTTTAGAAAGTTCAATATACTCGTTTAAGGATACTTTTACAGGGATTTCGGGGAATTTAGTAATTTCTGTAAGTGCCATTTTCATAATGATAATATCCATCAGGGCAATGCGCTCAATATCCCAGTTCTGGGTTTTGGACGCTATCATGGGCGCAAACTCCTTATCGTGCAAGATGGTTTTTTTAAATAACTCCCTGGCAAATTTTTTATCATCCGGATCTTTGTAAAGAGTTAAGGTCTTGAAATCATCCATTTCGCCATTCTTCATAGCCTTAATGTTTTTGATGATCATCTTATTAACTAATTCCCAGTCATCGAGCCAGTAAATGGAGTTTTCCTCATAAAAATGATGAAGTAATTCAGATTCGCAGATATAGTTTTTCAGCAATTTAAGAATCAGATCGCGATCGTTCTCCCACGAATTTTCTCCTGCATCCAGGTAATCATGGTAATGCCTGCTTTCACGGAATTGCATAAATATCTTCCTGGAGATTTCGGGTACCAGGGCCCAGGAGATCTTTCTTCCTTTCAGCTTTTTTTCAAGCTCTGTGCTTTCTTCAATACCTTTCAGGCATTTGTTTTCTATGAAACGTGTATTGGGGTTAAGATCTTCAGGAGATGGTATTTTCTTGTTCTTATTATCATCGATCGCCTTACGGGCTTGCCTTCCAACATCAATGATCAGGGTGAGTTGATAAAGATAAAGATCGTAAATTTTGTCGATACTGAAAAGTAATTCTTTCTCGCCGGCATCCAATGATGTATTTCCCGATTGGATAAATGCATACAGGCTTTGTAATACTTTAACGCGTAAATGCCTTCTGTTTAGCATAAGGTAAATTAATTCATACTGTTAACAAGGAACGAAACTTCAGAACCTGTTCTGAAAACATTGCAAAAGTAATTCATTTTTAAAAACTTTCTTAATTCATAAAATAATTTAGATGTAAAACAGTTAAGTTTAAACCAATTGCACTGATGGATTGTTAAGTTCATGAAAAGTCATGCATGAAACTTTAGTTCCTGCAGTTTTTTCTTTTTCCGGGTATTAGTACCTTTGAAATGGCAGCTGCAGTATTTTCAAATTACAGTTTGTTAAGAGTGCATGCTTGTTAATTTGATAAAAGTTTTTTTATTTTTGCCAAACTAATTAAAAAAGAGGAAATAATTATGAGTACGGAAGAGACAGGAAAGCAGTACAATAACGAGGAATTATTCTCCAAGGCCGTAAGAGCAGGAAAAAGGACTTATTTCTTCGATGTTAAAGCCACCCGCGCAGGTGAAAATTATCTTACCATAACTGAGAGTAAGAAACGTTTTGATCAGCAAACAGGAAAGTTTTTCTATGAAAAACATAAGTTGTTCCTGTACCAGGAAGACTTTGACAAGTTTGAAACAGCCCTTAAGCAAGCCTATGAATATATTGCCACAGGCAAAGTACCACAGTCGTACCTTGATGAAATGGCTGAAGAAGAGCAGCGTAAAAAGGAAAAAGAATTTACAGACATTGAATTTGATGATCTTGATGAAAAAAAAGATGACGCTGACGATAATGATGATAAGTAATGTTCTTTAGGTAGTTTAGTTATTAACAAAAATAATTTTTCAGAGTTGATTCCGGCGTGTTTCAACTCTTTTTTTTTATTCTTTACTGCCAGTTGATTAACACCTTTGCAATTTAATGGATATCACCCGTGTTGGGAATTTTTTC
Organism: Bacteroidales bacterium; assembly: GCA_019429055.1. Lineage (GTDB taxonomy): Bacteria > Bacteroidota > Bacteroidia > Bacteroidales > UBA7960 > SKVR01. The sequence goes on along the minus strand of JAHYJP010000020.1, from coordinate 585 downwards.
CAAAAAAATCCTGCATAAGCACTTTTAAATTGTAAATTTGCACCTACGCCGCAAAAGGGCCGTAATCAAGAGTTTTGCTTGTAATAATCTGATATTCAGATAACAATATTCTAACCATCAACACTATAATTCAGTTACCCTATGAGTAAAGTCATTGCTATTGCAAATCAAAAAGGGGGTGTGGGTAAAACCACAACTGCTATCAATCTGGCAGCCAGCCTGGCAGTTCTCGAATTTAAAACATTGCTTATTGATGCCGACCCGCAGGCCAATGCCACTTCCGGTGTAGGTTTCGACCCTAAAGTAATAAAAACCAGTATATACGAATGTATTATTGATGATGTAGATCCGCGAAATATCCTGATCAATACTTCCACTCCAAATCTGGACCTGATTCCTGCTCATATTGATCTTGTGGGCGCCGAAATTGAAATGATAAACATGCCCAACCGGGAGGGGGTAATGAAAAAGGTTATTGATAAGGTTAAAGATAATTATGATTTTGTACTCATAGATTGCTCACCATCACTGGGGTTGATTACTGTAAATGCTCTTACTGCAAGCGATTCGGTTATTATTCCGGTT